>CADBRP010000176.1 GCA_902797095.1 uncultured Eubacteriales bacterium
CCGCCTGACCCATCCGAAGCACGAAATCTACAAGACATACATCGCGGAGGTCACCGGGGTGATTTCAGACGCGAGGCTCGCGAAGCTGCGCAAAGGCGTGGATATCGGGGGATTCGTCACATCCCCGGCGAAGGTGCGCGTTGTGAAGCAGAATCCACGCTCGACCGTGGTGGAGATCTCCATCCGTGAAGGAAAGAACCGCCAGGTGCGCAAAATGTTTGCCGCCGTCGGAAACCGCGTTACCGCTCTGGAGCGGATATCGATCGGCGAGATCCGTCTGGGGCATCTTAAAACAGGACATTACAGGAAACTCACTCCCAGAGAGATGGAATACCTGAAATCGGTATGATCGCTGCGGAGGCCGGCGGAGCCGGCCGGCAGGATCAGGAAACAGGAGGATATGATGAAGATTTGCGATAAATGCGGAATGCAGATGCCGGACACAGCGAAATTCTGCAGGATGTGCGGAAACCTGCTGGGGGACGCTGTTATTCCGCAGGAGGAAGAAGGGACGGCGGCTGAAGAAGCTGTGACGGCTGAAAAAGCGGCTGCGGCTGAAGAGGCGGCGGCGGCCGAAGCGTTTGTTCCGGCTGAAGAACCCGCGGCGGCTGAGACGCTGGCGGCGGCGGAACCCTTGATTGCTGAACCCGCGGCTACGCCTGAAAAAGCGGCGGCGGAACCCGCTGAGCCTGAAAAAGCGCCTGCGGCGGAACCCGTGATGGCGTCGGAAGCGCCCGCCGGACAGAGAAGGAAAACGGATCACACGATGGAATTTGATCCGGCCGACATTTCGGAAAACAAGGTTTTCGCGATGGCGGCATATCTCCTCGGACCGATCGGATTAATTATCGCGGCGATCGCCGGGAAGGGCTCCCCGTATTCCGAATTCCACGTCAGGCAGGGGCTGAAGCTGCAGATCGCGGAGACGCTGGTCCTGATCATCGTCGGAATCGCGGAATGCATCCTGTGGGCTCCTCTGTATATGACCTACAGCCCGAGGCTCTTCGGGCTTGCGCTGATTCTGATCATCGGAGTCATTTTCCTTATCCTGCGCATCGCATGCTTCGTCATGGCGTGCAGAAACAAGGCGGTGGAGGTGCCGATCGTCAGAGGCCTGAAATTCATGAGATGAAAAGCAATATGAAGAAGACTGAAACCAGAAAGATCCTGCTCGCGGCTCTCATAACAGCTGTCCTTTTGGCAGCTCTCCCGGCGCTTGCCGGCTGCAGCGGCGCTCCCGAAGGGGGCGGCGCCGGAAGCGGAGAAACCGTAAGCAGGGATTTCTTTGCAATGGACACATATATGACAGTCAGCGCCTGGGGAGACGGCGCGGATGAGACCCTGGAGTCGGTGGAGGACATGATCGTTTCAATGGAAAATCAGGTTTCCACCGAGCGCCCCTCAAGCGAGATCGCGAAGCTTAACAAAGACGGAAGCGGCACTCTTTCCGGAGACAGCCTGAACATCGTCAGCGGAGCCCTCGATCTGTACAAGGAGACCGGCGGCGCGTTCAACATCTCGATTTATCCCATCATGAAGGCGTGGGGCTTCACAACAAAGGAATACCGCGTGCCGACCGATGAGGAACTGGCCGCGCTTCTCGAAAACACGGATCTTTCGACGGTTTCGTTTGACAGGGAAACGGGAGAGATCAGTTTCGGGCAGGATGGCATGGAGGTCGACCTTGGAGGAATCACGAAGGGCTACGCTTCCGCAAAGGCAGTTGAGATGTTCAAGGAGGCCGGCCTTCCCGGCGGTCTTGTCAATCTCGGCGGCAACGTCCAGACATTCGGGAAAAAGCCGGACGGCTCTCTCTGGAAGGTGGCGGTTCAGAGCCCTTATCCGGACGACGATTACCTCGGCGTCATCGAACTTACGGATAAAGCGGTGATCACCTCCGGCGGATATGAACGAAATTTCGAAAAGGACGGAAAAACGTACCATCACATCATGGATCCCGAAACCGGAAAGCCTGCCGAAAAGGGGCTTCTGTCGGTGACGATCATCAGTGATGACGGAATGGCCGCGGACGGTCTTTCCACGTCCCTGTTCGTCATGGGAAAGGACAAGGCTGAGGACTTCTGGCGCGCCCACAGGGAGGACTTCGATTTCATCATGATGGATGAAAACAACGAGCTCTTCGTCAGTGAGGGAATCGCGGACAGCTTCCAGTCCGAAAAGTACAAGGTGACGGTGGTCCGCTGAAGGAATCGGAAGGGATCTTAACGCCCGGAAGATTCCGGGGCCCTTTTGGGCAGCCTTTGCAAAATCAGGTACGAGACGATTCCGATGATGGTGCCGCTGATCACCCCGGATATGATGAGCACGGGAAAATACGCGAAGATCTTCAGGCTTGAGATCAGCACAGCGGCAACCAGGATCTGCCCGAGATTATGAAAAACCCCGCCGCATACAGAAACGCCGGTCACGGAAAAGAGGCCGGTTTTTTTTATGAGATACATCACCGCGAAGCTCAGCAGCGCGCCGGCCATGGAATAGCAGAATCCGAAAAGGCCGGTAAAAAGCAGGCCCGCCACCGCGACGCGGATCATGTTGATGACAAAGGCATAGCGCGGCCCCAGATAGTAAAGCGCGACGATGACGACAAGGTTGGCGACTCCCAGCTTGACGCCCGGGATCCCGAAGTTGAACGGGATCAGGATCTCGATGTAGGAAAAGATCAGTGCGAGCGCGGCCATCAGCGCCACAGCCGTCAGCCTGTTCACATCACCGGCAGGTCTGTTATTATGTGATCGTGTCATATTCCTGTTCTCCTCCGGTGATTTCGATGACGAGCTTATGCGGCAGGCAGACTATGGTCTGTCCTGTCTTTGAGATAACTCCCTGCTGCATGCAGTCCTTATTATGGCAGTCCGCCTCGATCATGCGCACCGTCCCGTCTTTGATCTCGAAAATATTCACGCCGCCGTCCTCCCGGATCTCAACGGTCTGGTCCTTCGCCAGATCGTAGGTTCCGTACAGGCGGCCGTCCCGGGTGACGGTAACGGTCGTGCCGTCCGAGCGCCCGGCCGCGAGCGTGAAGGACATCACAAAGCCCGCGATGATGAGCACCGCGATCAGGATTATGTCGGCTTTGCGAAACATAGGTGTCATGCCGGGACCTCTCTGAAGTGAAGTGTGGTTCTTTCTTATTACAATAAAGCATCCGGGCTAAAATGGCAAGCCGTCCGGTGTTTCGAAACCGGGAAGCAAATTTAAATCATTTTGCCTCAGTATGGCGTTCAGGCTGTATTTAAATAATACATATACTATTAAGCCTGAAATTATCGTAATTTGCTTCGGGATTTCGGAAGGGCTGTTTTGCTGAAAACACAATATACTGCATTTCCTTCACACAAAAACCATACATATTGGTCAGGAATGGTGTATAATGAAGCGGGTTATAACTATGCCCTGCTTTTGCTGCGAAAAATCGAAAAGCGGCGGGGCGGATTGAGATATATTTCAAACCTTTGCAAGGAGGGTATAAGTGTTTTGCAGACATTGCCGGACGATCATTCCGGATGACAGTATATTTTGTGAAAACTGCGGAGCCAGAGTGCGCGGCGCGGAAGAACAGCAGGCTGTCGCTTTGCATACCTCGGCGGAGATTCCGCAGCCTTATGATGAGCCCCTTCAGGAAGAGGTCCCGGAGGTGAATCCGCCTGCGGAAGACACGGAGGAGGCTTTCTTTGCCGCGTTTGATTCAGCGGAAGAAGC
>CADBRP010000177.1 GCA_902797095.1 uncultured Eubacteriales bacterium
GTTCCTCATTCTTTTTCAATGTCAGTGCGGAACACTCTCGTCGCTCTGTCCGTATAGAGGATCCCGTCCAGATGATCGTACTCATGGCACATGACCCTGGCGTGGAACCCTTCAAAGCTGTATTCCTGTTCCTTGCCGTCCCTGTCCAGTCCGCGGATCACGATCCTCGCAGGGCGGATCACCTCACCTGCCATATCCGGCACGGAAAGGCATCCTTCCTCCCCTGTTTCCTCGCCTTCCCGAACCGTGATCTCGGGATTGACGAAGTAATAGACTTCGCCCTCTTCCGGTTCGGCGACGAACATGCGCCTCATGATTCCGACCTGCGGCGCCGCCAGCCCGACTCCCTTCGCTTCGCGCATGGTCTCCACCATATCGTCCAGGATCATCTGGATGCGGGGCGTCACCTCGTCTACAGGCCTGCATTTTTTGCGGAGAACAGGGCCGTCCTCCTCAACTGTTACGATCATTCTCTGTGCCATTGCTTCCTCCCTTGTATACGGCCGTCCTGCCTTTGCAGGATCATTTGTTTCTGTAATGATTTTTGAGCTGGAGCATCTCGCGCGCCTCATCCGATGTGGCGATCTCTCTTCCCAGCTCCTTCGCGATCCGGACCGCCCTCTCCACGAGCTGGCGGTTGGATTCCGCTTTCACGCCCTTCGCGTAGTATGTATTGTCTTCAAAGCCTACCCGGATATGTCCCCCCAGCAGGATGGACGCCGTCATGATCGGCAGGCTCGCCTTGCCCACGCCGAAGGCGCTCCATGTGCATCCTTCCGGAATCATCCTCTGCAGGAAGATCAGATTCTCGATCGTCGCGGGCATTCCGCCCGGCGCCCCGAGAACGATCTGGAAGTGGACCGGCATCTGAAGCACGCCGGTTTTGATATAGTAACGGGCGTTGTCGATCATGCCCGCGTCGAACACCTCGACCTCAGGCTTGACGCCGAGCTCCTGCATCGTCGTCCCCAGCTTCTCAAGAAACTGCGGCGGATTGGGGAAGAGCTCCCTGTACGCCCAGTTGATCGTTCCCGCGTCGAAGGAACCCATCTCCGGACGCAGCCTGTGCAGATGCGCCATGCGGATCTCGTCCCCCGCGAAATTATCTCCTCCGGTAGTCAGATTAAGCACGATATCACATTTTTCCCGGATACGGTAAACTGTTTCCTCGAAGGTGTCCGTATTCATGCTGGGGCCTCCGTTCTCATCCCTGACATGAATATGTGCAACCGCGGCACCTGCCTGATAGCACTCGTATACATCCTCTGCGATCTCGGCCGGAGTCATCGGAGTCGCCGGATTGATCTCTTTGTTCGGACCTTCTCCCGTAGGAGCCGCTGTGATAATCAGTTTCTTCATGCTTTTTCGCACCTCCTGTCGTTGATTTACGCAAAGCTGTACGGATTGATATCCACTACAGCGATATATCTGACTCTGCGTCCGCGGTCCTCCTCTTTGAGTTCCCTCAGCAGAGATGTGAACATTTTGCGCGAGCCCTGCGGGCACCGCATGACCAGAGAATAGCGCCAGATCTCCCGGATCCTTCCCATGTAGGCTTCCTGAGGCCGGAACACTTCTCCCCGGACTTCCTCCGGCAGGCTGTTCCTGAGGTAATCGTACCAGAACCGCGCGCCTTCCTCCGCGGCGGAACGGTCTTCTGATGTGAACAGGACCTGGATCAGGTCGCTGAACGGGGGATACCGCATCATCCTGCGGAAATTCAGTTCCTCCCGGTAAAATCCTTCATAGTCCTGCTCCGCGGCGTACCGTACCGCGTAATGCTCCGGCTGGTATGTCTGGATCACCACGCTTCCGCGCCGCTCGCCCCTTCCGGCTCTTCCGGACGCCTGCGTAATCAGCTGGAACGTCCGCTCCGGAGAGCGGTAGTCCGGAATGTTCAGCGACAGGTCCGCGGAAAGTATTCCCGCCAGGCCGACATTCCTGAAATCAAGACCCTTGGCGATCATCTGAGTCCCTATGAGGATGCGGGTCCTGCCTTTGCCGAAATCATTCAGGCGCTTCTTGAGCTCTCCCTTCCGGCTGACAGAGTCCAGATCGATCCTGTCCGCGGGGTAATCCGGGAAAAGCTCCCTGACCGCTTCCTCCGCCTTTTCCGTGCCGCTGCCGAAATAGCGGATGTATCTGCTTCCGCACTCCGGGCAGACTTTCGGGGCCGGCTCCGTATGTCCGCAGAAATGGCATGACATGCGTCCCGTGCTGGCGTGGTACGTCAGCGACAGTCCGCAGACCGGACACACCGCGACATGCCCGCATTCCCTGCAGGACACGAAGGTGGCGTATCCTCTCCGGTTCAGCAGAAGTATCACCTGACGGCCTTCCGCCAGTTCCTCCTCCATGCTGGCCGCGAGCTGCCTGCTGAGCATGGACCGGTTTCCGTCCCTCAGTTCTTCCCTCATGTCTACAACGGTCACCGCCGGAAGCCGTGTTTCGTTATACCGCCTCCGCATGGGCAGCAGCTCGTATATGCCCTGCTCCGCCCTGAAACGGCTCGACACAAGGGGCGTGGCGCTCCCAAGGATCAGAACGCCTCTGTGATCTCTGTCGGAGATCCGCTTCAGCGCGACCTCCACCGCGTCGTATTTCGGCGTGGCATCGGATTTATAGGTCGCTTCATGCTCCTCATCCACCACGATCAGCCCCAGATTTTTTACCGGGGCGAACACCGCGGAACGGGCGCCGATCACGATCCTCACCCTGCCGCCGCGTATTCTGTCCCACTGCTCGTAGCGTTCTCCCTGCGACAGCCTTGAATGCATCACGGCGATGGCTTCCTCGCCGAACACCGACTGAAACCGCTCGATGATCTGCGGTGTCAGGGAAATCTCCGGAACCAGGATGATGACCGATCTGCCTCTTTCAGCGGCTTCCCCGGCGGCCCGGATATAGACCTCCGTCTTGCCGCTTCCTGTCACGCCGTGCAGGAGAAATCTCGCGTGGTTTCCTGAGCGGATCGGTTCCAGGATCCTCTCCAGGGCCGCGCTCTGTTCCCGCGTCAGCGTTTTCGCCTCCCCGTCCGTCTCTTCCTGAGTATTCGCCGCGTCCGGCATGATGCCGCGCCTGCGCTTCTTTCCCGCGGGCAGGAAGCATCTGACGGCGTCGATATACCGGCAGACATAGCGCCGCCTCATCCAGACGCAGGTCCTCATGATCTCCGGAGTCAGGGAAACGGATTCATCCACATGGTCGATGCCGCGGATCTTCTTCCGAATCTTTTCCTCCGGCCGGACGTCGGGATCCAGCACATATCCCTCCCGCAGATTCCTGCTTCTGGCGAAGGGAACATACACCTTGTCGCCGGACTGAAGCTCCATATCCTCCGGATACCCGTATGTATACGGCAGGTCTGTGCTGTCGGTTCTGTTGTCTATGATAATGTCAGCATATTTCATGTGTTCTGCCTTACAGCAGGAAAATGTCGTTTTCCCGGCAGGTCTCGATCATATCCTGCGGCCAGATGGACGCCTGGACTTCGCCGATGTGCGCCTTCCTCAGGAAATACATGCAGAGCCTGCTCTGCCCGATTCCGCCTCCGATGGAACACGGAAGCTCATTGTTCAGGATCATCCTGTGGAAATCCATCTCCCGTCTGTCATCCGCGCCGGCAATGCTCAGCTGTCTGTCCATCGCTTCCGCATCAACACGGATTCCCATGGAGGATATCTCAAACGCTCTCTGCAGGATGTCATTCCATAAAATGATATCGCCGTTCAGCTCCCAGTCATCATAGTCCGGAGCCCTTCCGTCATGCTTCTGTCCGGAGCGGAGCTCTCCTCCGATCTTCTCGATGAAGACCGCCCGCTTCTCCTCGCAGATGGCGTCCTCCCGCTCCTTCGGGTCGAGGTCGGGATATCTGTCCTCAAGCTCCTGCGAGGTGATAAAGAAGATCTCGTTGGGGAGCTCTGTTTTCAGCTCGTTGTAATGTCTGTTTACAAAGTCGTTCAGGTTCTTCAGCGCGTTGTACAGCGTCACCACCGTCTCATGCAGGTACTCGGTAGTACGGTCCTCCGGAAGGATGACCTTCTCCCAGTCCCACTGGTCAACATAGATCGAGTGGAGGTTGTCCAGTTCCTCATCCCTGCGGATCGCGTTCATGTCTGTGTAAAGGCCTCTTCCCGGCTTGAAGCCGTATCTGCCGAGGGCCATTCTCTTCCACTTCGCGAGGGACTGCACGATCTCAACTTCCTTCTCTCCCATGTCCTTAACTGTGAAGCTTACGGTTCTTTCGACGCCGTTGAGGTTATCATTGAGCCCTGTTTCAGGGGCGACGAACAGCGGTGCCGATACCCGGCGCAGCTTCAGTCCGTATGCCAGCTCCTGCTGGAAAAAATCTTTGATCTTCTTGATCGCTCTCTGACTCTCCATGTAGTCGATTTCCGGAGTGTATTTCTCCGGCACAATCAGTGTACCCATTTTACTTTTTTACCTCCTGGCGTTTTGAATATTCACACCCGCAGTAATCCTGCCGGTAGAGTTCGTACTTCCGCGACAGCTCGATAGACCGTTTGAAGCCGTCCTTCTTCTTGAAATCCCGGTCCAGAAAAGTCAGGCCGCAGCGCAGCGCGATGCGCTGCCCGATCTCTGAGATCCGGCGGTAATTCTTATGAGGGCTTACCGTAAGCGTTGTCCCGAACCAGCTGCAGCTGTTCATCCTGGCGGTCTCCGCCGTCTTCTCCAGCCTTTGCTCAAAGCATTTAAGGCAGCGCGCGCCGCCCTCCGGCTCATTCTCCAGCCCTTCCGCCATGCGGAAAAACTGTCCCGGATGGTAGGGACCCTCAAGAAAACGGATCTCGGTCTCCCCGATACGTTCTTCGTTGTAGGCCTTCAGGAACTTCTTCTGGTTCTCCCTGCGCCGTATGTATTCCTCCTCATCCGTGATGCAGGGATTGTAGAAAAAGACGGTGATATCAAACTCCTCCGTAAGCCGCTCGATCACAGCCGTACTGCACGGTCCGCAGCAGCTGTGAAGCAGCAGAGCCGGCTTTCTCTCCGATTCGTCCGGGATCATTCCGCCGGGGATGCTCCTGATTCCTCCGCCCCCCGCGGGATCCGCCAGAGGAGCCGTCTGTGTCCCCTTCTGCCCTTTTCTCTGCTTTTCTTTTTCGTTAACTGTCACGCTCGTTTTCTCCGTTTCGTTTTTCTTATCGGATTAACGATTTATTATACAATAAAACCGGTTTCTTCGCACGTCTCGTTTATTGTAACACAGGTTTCATCGGAGACGTTGAGAAAAACAGGCTTTTGATGTATGATTTTCGTATGGTTTTCAAAGCGGGAGGTATTCAGATGGAACCGGTGATCTTCGATCGCAGCGACGGGCAGGAGCTCCGTATCAACATGATCGGCTCATGGCTGAAAAGATATTTCGGACGCAAGGTCGTCAAACTCTCGATCGACGGCGGTTTTACGTGCCCCAACAGGGACGGGAGCAAAGGCAGGGGCGGCTGCCTGTTCTGCTCTGACAGCGGCTCGGGGGACATGGCCGCGGGATCCGGCGATATCTTTACGGATCTGGATCAGCAGATCACCCTTCTGCAGGACAAATGGCCGGAAGCAGCATACCTCGCCTATTTTCAGAGCCACACCAGCACCTATGCCCCGGCGGAATCCCTCCGCGGGAAATTCCGCGCCGCCCTGAGCCATCCCAAAGTGCAGGGGCTCGCGGTCGCCACCCGCCCCGACTGCATCAACGAAGAGGTTCTGGATCTTCTTGAGGCTCTGAACAGAGAAACCTTTCTCTGGGTCGAGCTGGGGCTTCAGAGCACTCACCCCGAAACCATGCGGGATATGAACCTGTGTTACACTCTCGCCGATTATGACGAAGCCGTCAGATCGCTCTGCTCCCGCGGGATCCGCGTCGTTACCCACCTGATCCTGGGACTTCCCGGAGAGACCGAAGAGATGATGCTCGATTCGGTCCGGCATGTCTGCCGCCCCGTCCCTGTGCCCGGCACGGAAGACGGTCACATCTTCGGGCTGAAGCTCCACATGCTCAACGTCGTCAGAAACTCCGCCTTTCCATCGGAATATCCGGGATATGTCCCGTTTGATTCCATCGAGGAATATACAGGTCTTGTGATCCGCTGTCTGGAGCTCGTTCCTCCGGACATCACGATCCACCGCATCTCCGGCGACGCCCCCCGGCCGGTGCTGATCGCGCCGGAATGGAGCTGGCGCAAGCGGACGATCCTTAACATGATCCACCGCAGGATGCGGGAACTGAATACCTGGCAGGGCAAAAACTGCGGAATATAAAAAACCGCGGCCGCCGGATCGAACTCCGGCCGCCGCGTGTTTTTTAAAATAAATGGTGCCCAGACTCGGAATCGAACCAAGGACACGAGGATTTTCAGTCCTCTGCTCTACCAACTGAGCTATCTGGGCACA
>CADBRP010000178.1 GCA_902797095.1 uncultured Eubacteriales bacterium
TATGCTGATGATCAAGGACGCGGAACGTTCCATCGCTGTAGCAGGCGTCATGGGAGGACTGAATTCCGAGATCGAGGAAAATACAGAGACAATCATCATCGAGTCGGCGAATTTCGCGGGCGACAGCGTCAGGAAGACCGCAAAGGCGCTTGGCCTGAGAACAGAAGCTTCTGCGAGATTTGAAAAGGGCATCGACCCGAATCTCTGCGCGGACGCGGCGGACAGAGTCTGCAGGCTGATCGAGCTGATCGGCGCGGGAAGAGTCTGCGAAGGCAGAGTGGATGTTTATCCTTCACCGGAAGCTCCGAAGACCATCGATGTCAGAGTGAGCAGGATCAATAAAGTCCTGGGAATCGAGCTTGGCCGCGATGAGATGGTGAAGATGCTTGAAAGCCTGGAGATCAAGGTGGAAGGCGAAGGCGATGTGATGACGGTCACAGCGCCGACGGTCCGCCAGGATCTGATCCAGGAGGAGGATTATATAGAAGAGATCGCCAGAATGTACGGCTATGACAGACTGCCGGTGACCCTTCCCAGGGGAAGCAGTGAATCCCGTGTGCCCGCGTCATGGCAGCTGCGCGACATGGTCCGCGACAGCCTTTGCGCGATGGGCCTGAACGAGATCCAGACATACTCCTTCGTCAGCCCGAAGAGCGTTGATGAGGTAAGAATAGCCGAGGATTCCTGGGAGAGAGGATTTGTTAAGATCATAAATCCGCTGGGCGAGGACAACTCCGTAATGAGAACGATCCTGACGCCGAACATGATGGAAACTCTGGCGAGAAACTACAGCCGCAAGATCGACAAGGTCAGGGCGTTTGAGATCGGAAACACATTCACCGCGAGCGAACTGAACCCGGATCATCTTCCGGATGAGGAATATTCCCTGTGCATCGGCGCTTACGGAAAGGGCGAGGATTTCTTCACACTTAAGGGCGTCGTCGTCGAGATGCTGCGGATCTTCGGAATCCGTGAACCGGTGTTTACCGCGGAGTCCGAATACGGTCCCTACCATCCCGGACGCTGCGCGAGGATCTCAGCCCCCGCGTCTGAGAAGCTGAAGGCTGTCGGAATCGAGACGGAAGAACTCGGTATCATGGGTGAGATCCATCCTGAGGTCGCCGAGCATTACGGCATGAAGGGCGAACGCGTATACTGCTGCGAGATCATGTTTGACGCGCTCATGAGAAAGGCGCAGACAGAGATCATGTATACGCCGCTGCCGAAGTATCCTTCCACATCCAGAGACATCGCGCTTCTGGTGGATGAGGATCTGGAGGTCGGAAAGATCGAAGCCGTTATCCGTGAAAACGGAGGGGATATCCTTGAGAGCGTCCGCCTGTTTGACATTTACAGAGGCAAACAGGTCGAAGAGGGCAAAAAGAGTGCCGCCTTCTCGATAACATACCGGGATCCGGAGAAGACGCTTACCGATGAGGAAGTAAACAAGGTGCATGAAGGCGTGCTGAACGCCTTGAAGGATAATCTTAATGCTGTGTTGAGGGAAATTTAGGAGACGTACTCATGGAAAACAACAAGGTAAAGGTGAAGATCTACGGGCAGGAATATACGCTTTCCGGCGATGTGCCCAAGGAAGAGATCATCCAGGTAGCCGCTCATGTTGACATGAAGATGCAGGAAATCGCTGAAGCTGCAAAGGCTGCAGGCGGGGTGCCGGCAAACATCGCTATCCTTTCCGCGGTAAATATCGCCAGTGAGTATTTCAAGCTTCTGGAGGATATGGAGGAGCTTAAGCGGATGAATATCCAGCTGGAAAAGGATGCGCAGCACTATGTGCAGCTCTGGGATGAGGCTAAAAAGAACTATACGGATTACAAAGAGGAGACCCAGCAGGTTGTCCAGCAGAAGGAAGAACTGATGGAGGGGATCCGTCAGCGGGATGAGGAGATCTCCCAGCTCAAGGATTCCGTTGAATCCGCGAAGCAGCAGGCCCAGACCGGCATGGAGGAGGTCGTCGCTGAGATCGAGGACAAGTGCAGGGAACTGGAAAACAGCTTCTTTGATCTTCAGATGGAAAACCTTCAGCTGAAGAAAGAACTGGAGAAATACAAGAATAATAACGGTTAGTATTAATGAAGAAGAAAACGCTTCAGGTTCTCGAATACGACAAGATTATACAGCAGCTTGCCGGATACGCAGGTTCTGAGATGGCCAGGAATGTCATCTCAGAACTTGCTCCTGTTTTTGATGCTGTCGAAATTCGCGAAAAACAGGAGGAAACCACGGAGGCTGTAAAGCTGATCCGCGTGAAGGGGCCGCTGCCGATCGGGGCGCTCCCGGACATCGCGGGCATCGTTTCTTTTGCGAGAAAGGGCGGGGTCCTCAGCATGGCGCAGCTTCTGAGAGTGCTTCGCCATATGAAGACAGTGCAGCAGGTGGTGACCTTCCTGAAGGGGGAGGATGTGCCCGAGCTGCCTCTGATCCGCTCGATCGCGGAGCTTCTGTCGGTGCACGCGGGGCTGGCCTCTGAAATCGACCGCTGCATCCTTTCGGAGGATGAGATGGCGGATAACGCCAGTCCGGAACTCAGGGATATACGGCGGGCCATCGTCAGGCAGAATGAGTCCCTGAAGTCCAGAATGAATCAGATCCTGAATTCAGCGGGCCGGCAGGGCGTGCTTCAGGACGCGATCATCACCGTGCGGAACGGCAGATATGTCATTCCTGTAAAGCAGGAGCACAGAAATGCCGTTCCCGGCATCATCCACGACCAGAGCGGCTCCGGAGCGACGCTGTTCATAGAGCCTCAGGCCATCGTGAATATGAACAATGAGCTGCGTCAGCTCGAAATGGACGAGCAGGCTGAGATCAGCAGGATCCTTCAGACCCTGTCCGAGGCTGCCGCGGAGCATTATCATGATTTTGTCAACAACCAGAATCTTCTGATCGAACTCGACCTGTTCATGGCGAAGGGGAAACTCTCCGGCTCGATGGACGGGGAGGAGCCTGAGATCACCGAGAACGGGATCCTGGAGCTCAGAAGCGCCGCGCATCCGCTGATTCCCCGGGACAAGGTCGTTCCGGTAAATATTTCCATCGGAGAAGGATACCGGACGCTGGTGGTGACAGGACCTAATACAGGAGGAAAGACCGTTACGCTGAAGACCGCGGGCCTTCTGACGCTGATGGCGCAGACAGGGCTGCATATACCGGCGGCGCCGGGAAGCAGGGTCGCTGTATTCAGAAAGGTTTTCGCGGATATCGGCGATGAGCAGAGCATAGAGCAGAGCCTCTCGACCTTTTCCTCGCATATGGCGAACCTGGTGGGCATCATCGATGAAGCGGGGGAGGACAGCCTCGTGCTCCTGGATGAGCTTGGAGCGGGCACAGATCCCGCCGAGGGCGCTGCCCTTGCCATAGCGATACTTGAAAAGCTGGGGGAAAGCGGCGCCTGCACCATGGCGACCACCCATTATACAGAACTCAAAAAATTCGCCATTGCCACAGAGGGCGTGGAGAACGCTTCCATGGAATTCGATGTGGAGACCCTCCGGCCCACATACAGGCTTACGATCGGGCTTCCGGGAAAATCAAACGCCTTTGAGATCGCTTCCCGGCTCGGGCTGAAGCCGGAGCTGACAGAGCGCGCCTCACAGCTGCTGGAAAGGGGAGACATCGCGTTTGAGGATGTGATCGCCTCTCTTGAAGAAGACAGGAAGCGGATCATGGATGAGCGCGCGGAAGCGGTGCGCATCACAGAAGAGCTCCGGGCACGGCAGGCCAGGATGGAGAAGGAGGAAGCCCGGCTGAAGGAACGCCGTGAAAAGGCTGTCGAAGAGGCCAGAGAGGAAGCGAGATCGATACTCCGTGAGGCCAGGGAGGTTTCAGATGAGATCCGCACAGAGCTGAAGGAGCTTACCCGGATCGAGAACTCCGGCGAGAGGAACCGCCGGTTCGACGCCAGCCGGAAACGGCTCAGGGAACTGGAGAAGAAAAACCGCGCCACCATCGCGAGGGAGGAGAACACCGCTCCGGTGGATCCGTCCGCGCTGAAGATCGGGGACAGGGTGAAGGTCCTTACTATCGGGCAGAACGGGGAAATCATTTCCCTGCCTGA
>CADBRP010000179.1 GCA_902797095.1 uncultured Eubacteriales bacterium
TCACCGAACATGTAGACTCTCGTCTTCATCTGTCTCAAACTCTCAATGTACTGTTCGCCTGTCATTAACATAACTTCTCTCTCCTTTGCTGTTACTGCTTATGCTTATAACATAAATAGTGGATAAATTTATGCGATCGCAGGTTGCCCCGCGCATCAGCCTCAGTCTTTCATTCCGTCCTTCAGGATATGTCTCGCGAAATCGAGCAGTTCATCGCTGACGGACAGGTCCAGCGCCACATCATTGACGCCGTCAACATTTCCCACGATGAATTCCTTCACGACCTCCTCGATCGTATCCTGCGCAGAAGGACAGGACGCACAAGCGCCGGTCAGCTTGACATACGCAACGCCGTCTTCCACCTTAGTAAGCATGGATCCGCCGAAATGCGCCGCAAGGACCGGATCAACCTGTTCTTTTAATATTTTTCTGATCTTCTCTTCCAAGTTGCTTTTTTTCCTTCCCGGGTAATCGAGATGACCCTTTGTACATTATAATGAAATCCTGTCTGCATTTCAAGTGTCTCTGGAGATAATCTTGATGAACTTTTAATGAATTTTACTATTATTATTCTTCAGCCCACCTGAGCGAGCGTTCAACAGCTCTGTGCCATCCCCTGAGCAGCTTTTCCCTCCTGGCGGAATCCATTTCCGGAAGAAATTCCTGATCCTTCAGACGGGACGCGCGGATCTCATCCTGATCCTGCCACATACCGGCGGCAAGTCCCGCCAGAAACGCCGCCCCGAGAGACGTTGTCTCAATGCTTGCCGGACGGTATACCGGCTGTCCCAGCATATCAGCCTGAAACTCCAGGAGGAAATCGTTCGCGGCCGCGCCGCCGTCAACGTGTATCTTCCTTATTTCCCCGCCTGTATCCTCCTTCATCGCCGCAAGCAGATCGCAAGTCTGATACGCCATGGATTCCACGGCCGCCCGGACGATATGCGCGCGTCCCGCGCCCCGGGTCAGTCCTGTCAGCACCCCTCTGGCGTAGGGATCCCAGTACGGAGCGCCAAGCCCTGTAAAGGCAGGCACCAGATACACCCCTGCCGTGTCCTCTACTCCGCGCGCTATCTCCTCTGTTTCAGCCGCGCTTCCGATGAGCTTCAGTTCATCCCTCAGCCACTGTATCGCCGCGCCGCATACGAAGACCGAACCCTCCAGGGCATACCGCACGTCCTTTCCGATGCCCCAGGCGATGGTGCTCAGGAGCCCGTTGGATGAAGTGACGATATCCTTTCCGGTGTTCAAAAGCATGAATCCGCCGGTGCCGTATGTGTGTTTCGCTTCTCCCGCTTCAAAACAGGTCTGTCCAAACAGAGCGGCCTGCTGGTCGCCCGCCATTCCGCAGATCGGTATTCTGTGTCCGAAGACCGCTTCATCCGTCTCCCCGCATATGCCGCAGGAAGGCACCGGCTGGGGCAGCATGGATGCCGGAATCTCCAGCCTTTGCAGGATCTCCTCATCCCAGCAAAGCTCCCGTATATTGAAGAGCATGGTCCTGGACGCGTTGGAATAATCCGTGACATGGGTTTTTCCGCCTGTCAGGTTCCAGATCAGCCATGTTTCCACCGTTCCGAACAGAAGATGCCCCTCTTCCGCGGCTTTCCGCGCTCCGGGCACATGATCAAGGATCCAGCGGATCTTGGTCGCGGAAAAATAGGGATCTATCAGAAGGCCCGTTTTTTCCTTCCATTTTTCGGAAAGATTCTCCGTTTTCAGAACATCGCAGAAGCCGGCAGTTCTTCTGCACTGCCAGACGATGGCGTTATATACCGGCTTTCCCGTTCTTCTGTCCCATACGATCGTTGTCTCCCGCTGGTTTGTGATGCCTATGGCAAGAATATCCGCGGCGCCGCCCGGAAGCTTTTCCGCCGCCTTTTTTGCCGTTGAGATCTGCGTTCTCCAGATTTCCTCCGGATCGTGCTCTACCCATCCGGCCTGCGGATAGATCTGCGCGAACTCCTGCTGGGCAGCGCTGACCTGAAGTCCGGATCTGTCATAGATTATGCATCTTGAACTTGTCGTTCCCTGATCCAGGGACATGATGTATTTGCCGTTCATACAAACTCCGCCATAATGCGGTTGGAAATATCCATTCCCGCCTCAGTCAGATAAAGATGGTCTTCATAGATATTAAGAAGCCCGCGGTAGCGGCCGAGAATCGCCGGATCGTATACCGAGAACAGATCCATGCCGAACAGTTTACGGAAAAGCTTCAGGTCCACGCCCTCCGCCTTTCTGAGTCCTGTGAAAACGAAGATCCCCATCTCATCCCGCTCTGTGTACTGCTCTATGCTTCCGGCGTCCACCGGGCATCTGTTCTTTTTCAGTTCGTCCAGATAA
>CADBRP010000180.1 GCA_902797095.1 uncultured Eubacteriales bacterium
AAAGTGTCACACTGAGGGCTTCAAACACTCTGCTTTTTCGTTAAAATCCGAGGTGAGTGTCACACTGAGGGACTCAAATACTCTGCCATTCGATTAAAATCCGGGGAAAGTGTCACACTGCGATGGTTATGCCGCGTGAGATTTCCCGCACCCGGGATAACAGAACGGCCCGAAGGGCCCGAAGGGCTCGAGCGGCCCGAACAGCCCGAACGGCCCGGGGGCCGGTTCGGGCGCGAGCATAAAAGTAAAAGAAAAGAAAAAGAAAACCCCGCGTAGTAATCTGACGCGGGGTTAAAACGTGCAAAACGCCGGCAATACTATTTCCTGTCTTTGCCGCGGATGTCCGCGATCTGGCGGGCAACGCTGCTGAAGGAGGTGGAACCCTCGGATTTCTTGGCTTCGATGCAGCTTCTGACGTTGATGTGGTCGTAGATGTCATCTTCAAAGGCAGGGGAGAATTCGCGGAACTCTTCCATGGACAGCTCGTCCAGCGCCTTTCCGTTTGTAATCGCGTAGAGAACCATTCTGCCGATGATCTCGTGGCAGTCACGGAACGGGATGCCCTTTGATACCAGATAGTCGGCGGCGTCGGTGGCGTTCATGTAGCCGTACTTCGCGGCTTCCGCCATGTTCTCGTCTTTGATCTTCATCGTCTGGATCATCTCGGTGAAGATTCCCAGGGACGCGTTCAGCGTATCAGCGGCGTCGAATACAGGCTCCTTGTCCTCCTGAAGATCCTTGTTGTAGGCCAGGGGGAGACCCTTGCAGATGGTCAGAAGAGCCATCAGGTCGCCGTAGACCCTGCCGGACTTGCCGCGGATCAGTTCCGCCATATCCGGATTCTTTTTCTGCGGCATGATGCTGCTGCCGGTGGAGTAGGCGTCATCGATCTCGATGAAGCTGAATTCAACAGAACTCCAGAGGATCAGCTCTTCGCAGAAGCGGGAAAGATGCATCATGGTCACAGAACAGCAGGAGAGGAACTCCAGCGCAAAATCCCTGTCCGCCACGGCATCCATGCCGTTAGGGAGAACGCTGTCGAATTCCAGCTCTTCGGCCAGGAATTCCCGGTCGGTATTGTAGGTCGTTCCCGCGAGGGCGCCGCTTCCGAGGGGAAGCCTGTTGATGCGGACGAGGCAGTCGGCAAAACGTTCCCGGTCTCTGGCGAACATCTGATAATATGCCAGAAGGTGATACGCCAGCGTAACGGGCTGCGCCCGCTGCAGATGGGTGTATCCGGGCATGATCGTTTCCTGATTTTCCTCCGCCAGATTGACCAGCGTGTTCAGGAGCGCCTGCAGTTTCCCGTCGATGGATCCGATCTCCTTCCTGAGGTAGAGGCGGATGTCGAGGGCGATCTGGTCATTGCGGCTCCGCGCGGTATGCAGCTTTTTGCCCGCCTGTCCGATGCGCTCCGTAAGGATGGATTCGATGTTCATATGGATGTCCTCGGACTCCACGGTGAATTCCACCTTGCCGGCCTCGATATCAGCGAGGATCTCCTGCAGGGTACGGATGATCAGATCCGCCTCGTCGCGGGTGATGATCCCCTGCCTGCCGAGCATTTTCGCGTGCGCGATGCTGCCGGTAATATCTTCTTTGTAAAGCCTCTGGTCATAGCCGATGGACGCGTTGAATTCATCAGCTGAAGTGGTGGACGCCTTGGCGAATCTGCCTTTCCATAATTTCATGTCACGTTCTCCTCCATGTGTTTCTTTGGGTTCATGTTACAACAGATTCCGTGAAAAAACAAGGCGGGAAAGCCTTTCCGGACTTTCCCGCCGTGATTGCTGTATGAAGGGTTTCAAACCGGTTATTCGATGAAGTCGCTTCCCTTGATGACGATCTTCTCCAGGGATTCGTGGCCTGCCGGCACTTCGCCTTCCGCGTTCATCTTCTGGATCGCGCGGATCTTGAGCGGCAGCGAGAAGAGGTTGATGAATCCTTCAGCGTCATGCTGGTTATACACATCGTCCTTGCTGAAGGTCGCGAATTCCTCATTGTACAGGGAGTACGGGGACTTCCTCGCCGCGACATAGGCGCCGCCCTTGTAGAGCTTCATCTTGACGGTTCCGGAAACCTGTTCCTGTGTTTTGTCAACAAACGCGCTGATCGCCTCTCTCAGCGGTGTGAACCAGAGTCCGTCATAGACCAGCTGAGCGAACTTCTGCGCTACGATCATCTTGTACTGAGTGGTGTCTCTGTCGAGGATCAGCTGCTCCAGGCCTTTGTGAGCCGCGAAGAGGATCGTGCCTCCCGGAGTCTCATAAACGCCTCTGGACTTCATGCCGACCAGGCGGTCCTCGATGATGTCGATGGTGCCGATGCCGTTGGCGCTGCCCAGATCGTTGAGCTTCGTCAGCAGGGCGATGGGATCCATCTTCTCGCCGTCAACAGCGACGGGAACGCCCTGTTCAAATTCGATGTCGATGTATGTCGGTTCATCCGGCGCCTTTTCCGGCGGTACGCTCAGGACGTGGATGGAATCCAGGTGGACGTTCCACGGATTCTCAAGCTCGCCGCCCTCATGGCTGATGTGCCAGATATTTTCGTCTCTGCTGTAGATCTTTTCAGTGGACTGAGCGATAGGAATGTTGTGCGCGTGCGCGTATTCGATCATCTCTTCTCTGGAGGAGAAATCCCAGTCGGGGGATCTCCAGGGAGCCACGACCTTGATGGCGGGATTCAAAGCGTTGATGGAAGCCTCAAAACGTACCTGGTCATTTCCTTTGCCTGTGCAGCCGTGTACCACGATGAACGCGCCTTCCTGCTCGCAGACCTCAACCAGCTTTTTGGCCATCAGCGGTCTTGCCATGGATGTGCCCAGCATATATACGCCTTCATAGATCGCGTCCGCCTTCAATGTCGGCCAGATGTAATCCGTGATGTATTCCTCTCTCATGTCGATGGTGATCGCCTTGATCGCGCCGGTCGCCAGAGCCTTTTTCTCGATCGCGTCGAAGTCTTCCTTCTGGCCCGCGTTGCAGCATACCGCGATTACATCGTAATCATATTTTTCCTGCAGCCACGCCATGATGACTGATGTGTCCAGTCCGCCTGAATAGGCCAGTACAGCTTTTTCCTTTGCCATTGTCATTTCCTCCTAAAGCTTTTTTATTCTGTATGTTTTCCGCGGAAGCGGTGTGGTGATCGCTCCCGCGAGCACACAAATCCAAAACAAGTACATGAATTATTATACGCTCTTATGAATAATATTCAACCCCTGTTTCGCAGAAAGTTTGTACATTTTAACATACAATCCGGCGGAGGGAAAGTGTGTT
>CADBRP010000181.1 GCA_902797095.1 uncultured Eubacteriales bacterium
CATTTCCGGAAACAACGCCTCTTCCGCCCACCGCGCACACGGCTTCCAACAGATGATCCGGGCCGACCACCACATCAAAACTGCCGTTCTGAACGGTCATAAGCTCCTGCAGCCTGGTCATATCCGGAAAACTGTATTTCGCGCCGATCACGTTCGGGCAGGTCTTTGCCACTTCCTCACAGACATGTTTTGTCAAATCATTGACGGCATTTTGTTTGATCCCGTACAGGTACACCGGAAAGTCTTCCGGAACACTGTTGGCGATACTCCGGTAATACTCGATAATGCCCGCGTCGCTGATCTGATAAAATGATGGCGTAACAACGCCAATACCGTCAGCGCCGATCTGCGCGGCGTGCCGCGCCAGTTCAATGGTATCCCGCTGGTTCCAGGCGCCTATATGAATGAACACAGGGATCCGGCCGGCCGCATGCCTGACGACTGTTTCCGCAGCCAGTTTTCTCTCCTCCACGCTCAGGTACATCATCTCACCTGTGGTTCCGCAGGGATACAGGCTTGTCATACCACCGTTGATGCAGTGATCCGTCAGTCTTTGCAGGGACTCCACGTCGATTGCGTCATCCTCTGTCAATGGGGTAATCATCGGGATTACGACGCCTTTTAATCTTTCCATCATTCTTTCCTTTCCCAGATGTCGTCTGTTTGATCGTCTCTCGTCTGTCAGTTTTTTTCCACAGTGCAAACCATTAATTCCAGTATTTGGCCAGCACCTCTTTTATTTCCCTGCCCGCTTTCTGCCAGTCCCGGGGAATGTCCGCTTCTACGGTAAGTGTCAGTTCTCCGTCGTCAATCGCTTTCAGCTGGCTGAGGAAAGCGCCGTAGTTGTATCCGTCGTCAGCATTCGGCCACCTTCTTTCCGGCCAGGACAGCGGGAAATCGATGTGATAATGGCCGATCCTCTCATGGAAGCGGGCGATATCTTCAAAGGGTTCTCCCGCCCAGATGAAGTGGCGGATATCTGCCATGACGGACAGATTGGGCATATTGATCCTCTCCACAGCTTCCAGAACGGCAGGAACGGTATTCAGATAGTTGGAATACTTCGGGCCCAGCGGCTCGATCAGAACCCTCTGCTCATTTTCTCCCGCGATCCCGCAGAGCATCCGGATAAAATCAAAGAACTGGTTTTCTCTTGAAAGACTGCTCTCATCGATCAGCCAGCGGGCCTTCCCGTTCCCGAAGAGGATCGTTCTCACGCCGACCTGAGCGTTCCTTTTGCAGGAGGAACGGATGTATGATTCAAGCTGGCGGCTGTCATACCCCGGCAGAAAGAACATCGGCTCCGTAAAGGGAAGAAGCCGTGCTCCCGTGGAAATCGGAAAACCCGTTTCCTGTACGTGAGATGCAAACCGCTCAAAGGCGGTCTCGTCCATGGCCTCTATTTCAGGCATGTCCAGCTCCGCGTAATCAAATCCGGCTTCCCGGATCCGGTCAAAATCTTCTGTTTTACCAAATCCACCCAGTTTCATGTCCTGTTCTCCTTACAAAGAATCTTTTTCGCCTCATTGCGCTGCGCCGTACACCGGCAAACCCGCGCCTGACCGCTTCTTTACGCTCCCTGACGGTTCATTTCATCCAGAATCTTCCGTACCTTCAGCATTTCCCTGATGGAGGCGCGCGGTGTTTTTCCGTGTACGTAATCAGAGAGCGTTGTCTCTGCATAAATCGCATAATACACATCGCTGTCCGTATTGATTGAAATGATCTCGGTCTCTTTTCCAAACACGCGCGCTTCCAGCTGGTTATCAGCCAGAATGTAGTAGCCGTTATCCGTCACGATCGTCCATCGGTTCTCACGCTTTAATACCTCATCCATGGGATAGGCATACCCTGTCTCCAACATCAGGGAAGCGCCGGAACTCATCCGGACCAGAGCGGAGGCAAACAGTTCGATGTCATATTCGTTCCCATATTGATATACAGAAGCCAGGACGTTTCCATCAGCTGCGTCCGTAAGATACATGGCCATGTCAATAAAATGAACGCCGAGGTTGGTCATGCATCCGCCGCCTGCCGTCTTTCTGGAAAGCATCCACTTTGAGGTCGCCAGATACCGGGAAGGCGGCCCTGCAACGAACCGGTAGCTCATATGGCGGATCTTGCCGTCCAGGATGCCGTCCTTCAGCCGGTTGACCGTATCGCTGTAGCGCCAAACGAAAGGTATGGCGAGAAAATGATTCTTTTTCTCTGCCGCAGCGGCGATCCTCTCCACATCATCAAGACACAGGCCCATGGGCTTCTCCATTGAGAAGGGGATCTCCTGTTCTATCAGATACAGCGCAAGTTCCGGCATCTCAAAGTGAGGCGCAAACGCGAAGACAAAATCCGGTCTCTCCTTTTCCGTCATCTCCCGGTAATCCGTATAACACCTGCAGCCAAGCTGATCCGCAAACCGGCGGGCAATCGCTTCATCCGAATCGGAAACCGCCGCAACGGCACCGACTGGCATTTTCGTCAGATACAGCGGCACATGCCAGTGACTCACGCCTATGAATGCGATCCTCAGTCCGTAGGTCTCCATGCTATCCTCCTTATTAATCAGGTCTTCACTCCATTGCCGGAAGGCCCGCGTCTTCCAGAATGCGATTCAGCAGCAAATGTGTTTTATATGCGTCCTGCGGGCTTGTCAGGGGTGTTTTGCTGTTCCGGATACAGTCAAAGAAATGATCGACCGCATAGCTGAAACCAAGCTTGTCCTCCGATTTGGCCCATCCCATGGCCAGCGGCGTCATCTCCATGGTATGTTTCTTCTCATTGTCCACGATTGTGACGCTCTCGGGCATGTGGATCAGAATGGTCCTGTTTCCCCCATGCATCTCGATGGTTTCTTCCCACTGGCCCGCGCTGCGATCCGCCACCAGCAGACCGGAAGAGCCGTTCTCAAAGCGAACCTGAGCGGTGGTAAAGGTCTCGTAATCAATATCCTCATGTTTGGAAATGGCGTTCACATCAGCCGCCTCCCCGCAAAAATAGCGCATCAGATCCACCA
>CADBRP010000182.1 GCA_902797095.1 uncultured Eubacteriales bacterium
CACCACATCCTTCTGTACGGGAAGGCTTTCGTAATACTCCATGTACTTTCTCTTCGCGGCCTGCTTTTTTTCTCTCGTTTCTTTTTTTCTTCGGGCTGCCGCCCTGCGCGACAGCTTGTCTTTCAGGATGCCTATGTTCCCCACCTCCCGGGCTCAGATGATCTGATCCTTCTTCATGCATTCTATGATACGTTCAGTGTTTCTGCCGTCATGCCAGGAAACGATCCTGCGGTATCTGCGGATGTCCAGGTCCTTCTGCGGCCCGCTGTAATTTCTGTCAAAGACTTCCGCGAGTTCTTCCTCCGACCTGCACACATCCCCGAATATATTATATTCATTGATCATCAGATGCGCTCCGCCGTAGTGGCGCATGCACGCTTCCATTTCCTCCCAGTAAAAGATCACATTCGCCCCGCGGTAGAACGCGTCGTAGGCGATGGAGGAATAGTCCGTGATCAGAAGGCGGCATCTGCGGAGCACTTCATCATGGGTCATGTCCGGCCTCAGATACCGGCTCAGCTCTGTATCGGCGCCCTCCATCATGCTCTGCATCAGCGGGTGCGGCTTGATCACGATCCGGCTTCTCAGTTCCTGCGGGACAGCGGAAACGATCTTTTCAAGCATCCGGTAATACCCGGTCTGAGTAAAGTCCTTTCTCGCCTGGTTGGTCTCCCACCTGCGCCAGGTCGGCATGATCATGATCAGGTCGGAATCCGGCTCCCGGAAGCTCCTGTCGAACTTCGCGAGTCCTGTTATGTAAAGCTCCTCCCGGGAGAATCCTCCCAGAAGCATAAAATGCATCGCCTCCGCTTCAGAGGAGACGACAGCCCTGTATTTCTTCACCTTGCGGCTGATGAACCCGACCCGAAGGTCCGCGTCCATGGAGACCATGTACATCACCCCGTGCTGCAGGAACACATGGGTCAGGTCCCTGCTCTGGGTCTTTGTCATGATATGGCGGTTCGCCGCCCGCAGCTGCATGGCGTGGTCCACCGTCTCAGTTCCGACGAATCTGGTGCAGCGGAAAAAATAAAGAAGATGCCGGAAGCTGTTTTTCGCGATCAGCCTCTGGCGGTATTTTTCGTCAAGGGAAGGGATCACCGGATGATCCGCCGGAAGGATATACCATACATTCTGATAACCTTCATCCACCAGCCTTTCAAAAAGCACCGAGGCGCTCTCCTCATACCTGGAGGATTCCTTTTCATACATCAGGATCAGATCGGATTCTCCCTGGATCTTCGCGAGCATATTCGCCGCGGCAACGCGCAGGCGCTGGGCGAAGCTGTCATAGAAGTTCTGCTGGCGCACCACGAACCAGAGGCGGTTGGTCGCGCTCTGCCTGAAATACATGGACCTGCCGTCCCTCTTCACTACTCTGGTATTGTGAAATGTTCCCTCCCGGCGCGCGAACAGGCTGTAATTCACATCACAGACCAGTTCATCATTGTAATAGAGATCCAGTTTGTTCTGGATGTCCATCTCCGCGGCGTCCTGAAAGCTGACAGAAAGCTCAAAAGGAAACAGGCGGTATCCCTTGATGAAGGGGATCCCCCTGCCGCCTGAAAAACGGCTGCGCACAGCATGGCGCTCATCGCCGCGGCTCCGGATCTGAAGCAGCCCCGGATCAGGGGCCCGCCTTTTTCCGTCCAGCTTTACCGCGCAGATTCCCTTGAGGCCGATAAAGCCGGAGCCGGTGAAGACCCTTTTCGTCAGAAGGCCGCATCCTGTGTTTTCCATACCTGTCCTCTCCATCTCAGATCATTTCACTTCGCAGATGAAACAGCGCATCTTGCCGTTCTGATCAGGCGGGATCTCGTCCATCCAGCAGAAATTAAGATGATATTCAGGATAACCGTACAGTTCTTCGACCTTCTTCGTGAAGAACGCTTCGATTTCCTCTCTGCTGTGCGAGGTGTCTCCGGGGTCTTCCACCAGAAGGATGCTGATCTCGTCCATCGAGTTCTGCACGTACCGGAACTGGGAAATGCCTGTGATCCCGTTGGGGATCTTCATAAGCTCCGTAGCCGAAGTCTCCGTGCCGTTGGCGTGCTTCACCATGTCGTTTGTCCTGCCCATGATCCGTTTCAGATACCGGACTCCTTCGATGGTCTCCGAGGTCGCTCTGTCGCCCACCTCATAATTGATGATGGGATAATCGAATTTATAGAGCGTGGTCGCGATCACCCTTCCCTCGGTGTCGGAGAACTTTCCGTCCTCATCCACCAGGTTCAGCACGTGGGTATCGCTGTAGATATAGTAATTATCCGAACCGGGAAGGCGCACCGCGCAGCTTCCGGTCTCATTGCATCCGTAGGCGTCGAACAGCCCGTCCCCGAAGGTCTCCAGAAGGAGCCTTCTGGTGATATCGTCCACCATCTCGCTGACGGGAGTATAGACCTTCGGCTTATAGATGGTCATCCCGTGGTTCTTCGCGTAAACGGCAAGGCGGACCAGAACATTCTTTCTGAAGGCGATCATTTCCGGCTTGTAGGAGTTGATCAGCTCGATCAGGTCCTTCATTCCCTCGCCGACATACAGATGCTCCGGAACTACCTTTCTGCGGAAGAACCCGAGCTTCTGGATGAAGGAATCGCCCTTCTCTGGATCCACATGGGAGTGGGTCGTCAGGAAGCTGAGCATCTTGCCGCGCAGGGGATGATATCCCGCGAACATGGTGACGCGGATCCAGTTGGCGTTCATGCACGCGGCCTCCCGCACGGACATGCAGAACCTGAGCGGGATCCCGGAGGAACCGCTGGTCTTGAAGATCTCAAGGGTCCCGTCTTCCTCTGAATAGCCCTCGAGCTCCTTCTGCATCCATTCCCTGAGCTCCGCGCGCGTCATGATGGGGAACTTGGCCAGATCCTCCGCGCTGCGGAAATCATCGGGGGTGCACCCGCACTCCTCAAAACGCTTCCTGTAAAAAGGAATATCGTACGCCCTTTTCATCAGCTTATGTATTTTCTTTCCCTGTCTGGCTTTGATTTTCTGATGATCCTGCGGGACCCGTCTGTCCAGCTTCATCAGATAGTACATCGTCATCAGGTTTTTCCATTCTTTTCCAGGTTTGATCGCCATTTTTCTCTCCTCTGGTGTGTTCTTTCAGATGCTTGGATTATAACATACACTGCTGTCCGGCACAAGAAACCGGCCCCCTGCCGCCTTCCCTAAAATAGCAGCATGGTATTGCCCTTCCTGCTGTTTTTATTTATAATATTTGTATGATATTGTAAATTATAAAAGAGAGGACCTATGACCCAACCACTTACTGTTGATACGATCAGTAACCGGCGCCTTCTTACAGGCGTCCGTCTGGCATGCCTTGCCGCGTGCCTGATCATGTTTATAATCTCACTTACCGTTTATCACGCGGATCTGTCCGGGCTTGCCGTTTTCGTACTGTTCATCCTGTTCTACGTACAGCTCCCGGGACAGTTCCTTCTGAGGCTTGCCGGCATAAGGCCCGCCCACTTCTCGGTCCTTTTATGCACCGGCCTCTTTACCGGCTGGGCATTCATCACTCTGCAGTACTTTGTGACCGAGCTCATCCGGACCAACCTGCTTTTGTACGCGGCAGGGCCTGTATGCAGCCTGATATATCTTTTCCGGCTCTATAAGGAACGTAAAAGCGGGGAGCTTAATCGTTTCCCGGTCAGCTTCGGGAAGCTCTCGGCGGCATTCTGCATCTTCTTCACCGTCGGACTCTTTTATTCCATGGTGGAGACCCAGTTCCAGTATCTCTCGCCCATGGTGGATGAATTCACCTATATGAATCCGGACAAAGGATTTCATATCGGCCTGATCAATTCACTGTCCCACGGATATCCTCTGGAATGCCCCTGGTTCTCCGGGCTGTATTTCAACTATCATATATTTACCGAGCTGCTTTACTCCATTCCCGTCAGGCTCTTTTCCCTGACGGCTGACAAGGTGCTCTTAAGCTGCGGACCGTATATGACCGTATACACCTTCAGCGTGTCGATGTACGCGCTGTTCCGTGAGATGTGCGCAAAGGCAGACCGGGCCGGCCTCTATTCCCTGGCGCTGCTCATGTCCAACATCTTCATCGCCAGGAACCCCAGCACGTCCCTCGCGTTCCTGTTCATCTACAGAAATGAGAACGTCGCTGCCTACGGTGTCAGCGGCGCCATCGCGCTGCTTCTGCTGATCAGATACTGGCACGCGGACGCCGCCGGCGGAAATCTTTCCGTCAGGAAGCTGCTTCCGGTCATCGGTGTGCTGATGCTGGTCACAGGCATCAAGGGTCCCTTCGGCCTTGTGATGCTCGCCTCCATGTGGGGCACCTTCGTACTGGGGCTGATCCTGAGAAAAATGAAATTCCGGATGGTTCTGCCTCTGATCCTGATGTCCGCCGGATTCCTGCTCGTCTACATGACGGTGCTGGGCTCCAAGGGACAGGGAAGCGGCGGAGAATCCCTCTTCGCTCTGGCGACCATCGTCAATATCACGTTCTTCAAATCGCCGGTGGTAGCTCTGACAAAGGCGATAGGGCTTCCGCTGATGCTGCGGTACGCGGTGCTGCTGGGCGTATTCACCGTCTTTCTTCTGACGGCGTTTTTCCTGCCTTTTGTCTGCGGATACATCCGGGAGCTGTTTCTGGTATTCACCGGCAGGAGAGAATTCGACTTCACCAGGGTTCTGGTCTACGCGGCCTGCCTTGTGGGATATATCACTCTGATGGTGCTCAGCTATCACGGGCACAGCCAGGTGTACTTCGGATTTGTGACCGTGTTCTTCGCTCCGCTCATTTCCTTCTGGTTCTTCGAGGACATGGAGGAAAACCGGGGCATTGCCATGAAGCTGATCCGGGGCATTTTCATCGCCTGTCTGATCCTGTGCTGCGCCGGACTCGCTTATCATCTGGAGGGGCTTATCAGCTCCGCGAAGTACGCTGCCGATCCTTCCTCCGACGCCAAGCTCTATCAGTCCATGAGCCAGGACGAGTACAAGGCTATGCGCTGGATCGATGAGAACACTCCGAAGGATTCGCTGATCGCCACTGACCGGTACTACAGCCGGGCTCTGGACAAGTATGAAGTGGAAAACCGCTGGGACAACCGGTTCTTCCTCTACGCGGATTATTCCAACCGCATCTGCTATCTGGCCGGATCCGGGTACAATCTGCCCGCGGGCGACTGGCCGAAACGGCAGGAGAGGATCAATATCAACAACCGCCTGTACAACGCATCGGATAAGGGCCGAGGAAAACTCGCAAGAAGCCTTGGCATCGATTACGTTGTGGTATCAAAACGGTTCACAAACGCGTCCGGTCTGGAAAACAGGGATTACAGTCTCTGCTTTTCCAACAAGGATGTTGAAATATATGAAATTACTGACTAAAAAAAAGGAGGTATTCGGTAATGAAAAACCACAGAAAATTACTTTCCCTGCTACTGGCGCTCCTGATGGCGTTCTCATTCGCGTTCACCCTGACATCCTGCAATTCCGCAGACCCGGATGACATCGACTATGAAATGAATGAGGAAGAAGGTTCTTCAAACGCAAATCTGCCGAAGTCCAAAAAGGCTCTGGAGATGAACGCGGATGAGGAGAATTTCTACGGCACCTGGAAAGCTACTTCCAGCGACGCGGAAAACCTGTACGGCCATCTGATCATTACCATCAATGACGACGGCACATTCGACGCCGACGTCACGGATGAAAAGTTCTCTGGCACCTGGAAGAAATCCAATATGGGAATCACCTACACCAGTGATCTGATGAGCGGAAAGATCTACTTCGGGGAAACACTGGACATGGTCATTGAAGATGAAGGAGTCAGCGTGACACTGCAGAAGCAGTAAGCTGACGCGGAAAACAGCGGGCAGCCGGAGATTCCGCCCTGCCCGGCCGCTCCTTATTCAGAGCGGGATTCTGTTCCGAAAACGATATCCGCAACTCTCCTGCTGGCATTGCCGTCATCAAGAGAGTTGTATTTTTTATTGAAGGCGCTATAGACATCATCGTAACTCTGCCCATCCGCTTCGCGGATCGCCCGGATCAGCTCGTCCTCGGTCTTCACGATGGGGCCCGGAAGCTCGGAAAGGTCAATATAAAAGCCGCGGATGTCGTTGGCGTATTCCTCCATGTCATACATATAGAAGATCATGGGACGCTTCAGATTGGCGTAATCAAAGAACACGCTGGAATAGTCCGTAACGAGTATATCGGAAATCGTATAGAGAGGCGTGATGTCATCCAGCGAGGATACATCATAAACGAACCCTCCGGAGGACTCAAAATCAAACTGTCTGGCAACAAAATAGTGTACCCGGAGCAGAATCACATACTCGTCCTCCAGCTCCTTCTGCAGACGGTCGAAATCCAGCGCCAGGTCATACACATAGCCCGCGCCGTTGTGCTGATTGTCCCGGAATGTAGGCGCGTAGAGGATGACCTTCTTATCCTCCGGGATGCCCAGCTTCCGCTTCTGCTCCGAAACGAATTCGCTGTCAAAGCGGTACAGCAGATCGTTCCTCGGATATCCGGTCTCGATCAGGATATTCTCCTTTCCCATTTCCTTCAGGCGGAAAGCGCTGGAAAAGACTTCTGTCGTAAACCGGGAGGGAGATATGAAATAGTCGTAGCGCACGACATCCAGATCATTCTTGCTGCGGATCTCCTCAAGGGAATTGATGGCGTTGCCGCCCTCCGCCTCGATGTCGCAGCGAAGTCTTTTAAGCGGCGTGCCGTGCCATGTCTGCAGAAATATCTGGCCGTCCCTGCGGATGATCCCGTAATCCAGATTGGAATTTGTGATCACATACTTCGCGGAAGCGTACACCTCGTAATATCTCGCGGAACGAAGAGCCACAGTCTCCACCCCGGAAAGCTCGGGAATGGAAGCGGCCTTTTCCGGGTCATTCAGAACCCACACATACCGGAACTCCCTGAACCGGGGATCGCTTCGCATGTACTCAAAAATCGCCCTCGGATTGCATCCGTACTGCCTCCCCATAAATGTCTCAAAGACCGCCAGATGCTCATCGATGGGATGGGCCGCCGCGGCGCGGCGGTATTTTGACTGTTTCATCGCGACGTGCAGTTCACGCACCTTCACCCGCATCTTCGGGTGATGCATCAGAAATTTCCTGATATATTTTTTGAGCAGTTCCATAGATGTATTCTCCCAGCTTCTGTGTACAGTGATCAGTATCGATGGTGATAAATCTGTCCCTGAATCTTTCAAGGGCTTCTGTATCGTATTCTTCAGAAAGGAGCCTCTTCAGTTCCGGACCGCTTTCAGCGCACGCGGCGCTGATCTCCTGCCTGGGGTCAATGTTCAGCCCCACTGACTGCAGGTACTCCCTGACATCATACAGATAAAAATAGACCGGCTTTCCCGTAAGCGCAGCCTCCAGCCCCAGCGCGGAGTAATCCGTGATCACGCGGCTGCAGACCCGGAGCCACTCATAGGAGCTGTACTGCCGGTCAAGAACCGCGTCAGGATATTCCTCCAGCAGCTGAGGATCCTCCAGCTCCGACAGCGGATGCGGATGGATCACCAGCGAAAACCGCCGCGGGTCGACCGCCTCAAGCAGTTCCCGGACCGGAATCCCCGCGTTCCTGCGGAATGTCGGGACATACAGGATGATCTCCCTGTCCTTCGGAATGCCGTATTTCTCTCTCGGGTCCTCGCCTGCCTTTTCCCCGCCGCAGATAAGATCGATCCGGGGCAGACCCATGATAACCAGCTTTTCCGGGGAAGCGTCAAAGGCTTCGCAGAACGCCTTCCCGATTTCTTCGCCGGGGCACAGGATCCCGTCATAATTACGGTGCATGCACATCAGCCGCGCCAGTTCCCCGCTTCTGCCGCCGGGCCTGTCCAGCGTCTGATAGCCGAACTTCTTCACAGCGGCAAGGGCGTGCCACATCTGAAGCACAAAAGTGTTTTTCCTGTGGTTCAATACGCTGACCGGAATGCTGTATCCGTCGGTCACCACCATCGGCGAGACCGAGATGGAAAGCATCTGCCGCAGCATGTGGAACACGTACGCGGCGCTGGAGCTGCTCTCCATGGATCTGCAGAGGACACGCACCTCAAGATCCGGATGATATTCCCCCAGATAGCGAGCAAGCAGAGCAATGTCCTCAGTCGGCCGGCTGCTCTGCCTGGATACTATAGTCACCCGAAAACGCGCTCTCCGAAGCTTCATCGGCGCGTACGCCAGCCGCATAACGGCTGTTCCTGCTTTCAGTATAATGTGAGAAGGCTTCATGTCCGCCTCCTATTTTTCGTACAGTTCAATGGCATGGTCGATGTCTCCGTCGTATGTCATCTTCCCCTTCTTCATGACGATTCCCCGGTTGCAGAATTCCTTCGCGGTTCCGGTTGAGTGAGTTACAAAGAGCAGGGTCACGCCGTCGTTCTCGATGATATGACGCACCTTCTTCAGGCACTTTTCCCGGAACGCCTTGTCTCCTACACTCAGCGCCTCGTCTACGATCAGGATCTCAGGGTGGATATTGACATTGACGGCGAATCCCAGACGGGCCTTCATACCGCTGGAATAGGCCCGGATCGGCTGGTCGATATACTCGCCGATTTCCGCGAATTCAACAATATCGTTCTCGATCTCAGCGATCTCCTTATCCAGAAGCCCGATGAGCTGTCCCTTCAGATAGATGTTCTCCCGGCCTGTCAGCTCCGGGTCGAAACCGGAAGTCAGCTCCAGCAGAGCGCTCACCCGGCCGTTGACAAAAATCTCTCCCGAAGTCGGAAAGGTTACGCCGGTGATCATCTTGAGAATCGTGGATTTGCCCGCGCCGTTTCTTCCGAAAAGAGCGACCGCCTCTCCCCTGCGGATCTGAAAGCTGACGTCATCCACCGCTCTCATCTCCTTGTAGGGGATCTTCTTCATAAAAATGCTCAGAAACCGTTTCTTATCGTTCTTGTAAAGCTTGTATTTCTTTACGACATTCTTCAGTTCCACAACGACTTCTCTGTTATTATCCATCAGGCGCGCTCCTTACAGTACATCCGGAATTTCCTTGATCAGCTTCCGGTAGCTCCAGACAGCCAGGATGATCATTACCACCAGCATTCCGAGATAGATCCCCAGCTGCAGCGGCTGCTCCCAGAACCAGATGTGATAAATAAAGCAGTTCCTGTATCCGGTGGTAATAAAAGTTACCGGGTTGAAATACAGGATATGCCGGATCGTATCGCTTGCAACAGTATTAACATCCCACATGATTCCGGACAGCCAGAACACAGCTGTACTGAGGGATTTGATGAGATTTACAAAGTCCTTGCTCATGCATCCCAGCATGGAGGCGAACAGAGCCCATGATGTCCAGAACAGCGCCATAAGGAAAATATACACGAATATCTGCAGCCAGTACAGATTCGGGAAGTTTCCGGTGGCAATGAATATCAGACAGACGATCACCATCAGGCAAAGATGGATCGCCAGATTGGAAAGCGAGAAAAAAGTAGGGATTGTCGATACAGGAAATTTCATTTTGGTGACCAGGAACCTGTAGTTTCTGATCGCGGTGGTTCCCTTGGTCAGCATGGCGTTCATGTAAAACCAGGCCATGAATCCGGGAATCATCCACATGGCGAAAGGAAATCCATTGACGCTGTGTCCGCTTCTGATTCCGTATGTGAACGCAAACCAGAACACGGAAATGGTGATTACAGGCTTGATAATCGCCCAGGCCCATCCAAGAGCCGCGCCGCTGTATGTTTTGATGATATCAGCCTTGGCCAGCAGAAGGATCTGCCTCCGCCAGGTGATGTGTTGTAAGATGATCTCCTTCAGCGTACTCAAACGAAACTCCTTTTATTCACAGCAATAGCATCATGCGCTCCAGATGTCATGCGCATGATGCTATCTGTAGTCTTCTTTTATGATTTTTTCAGAACCGCGCTATCAGAAAACGAGGACTTTCGTTCTCTTCGGGCAGTTCTTATAGATCCACTCAGCCTTGTCCTTCGGGTTCCGGATGCAGCCGTGGGATGCCAGCTTGCCCAGCAGATTTCCCCAGTTGCCCTTGACGCCGTGCATCGCGTTCATGCCGGCATAGCAGTTCCAGTATCCGATTCCGTGACGTGATCTGATCTTCTTGACGATAGCCTTCTCACCTGTGGGAGACGGTGTGCTCGCCTTACCCATGGAGCATTCCCATCCATCGATGACCTTCCACGCGCCGTCTACCTTCTTGAACGCGTATACATGCTGGCAGTAGGTGCTGACCCAGAGCAGGGTCTTCTTGCCGTAGCTCTTCTTGCTCATATAGGAGTTGATGAAGAATTCGGCCTCTTCCTTCGTGTAGTTGCGGTTGCCGTCATGCACCGTTTCCTTTTTATTGATATAGTCCGCGGACGCGTTCTTGCCGACGATTCTCGGGAAGAAGAACTTCATGCCCTGCTTTTCAACTCCGTAAGCGCCGCCTGCGTAACGGTCCGTATCGACTCTTGTCCCCTTCTTCAGGGAGATGGAGACTCCGTTCTTATACTTTCTGCCCTTCGTCCTCTTCATGACAACGGAAATGGTCATCTTGCGGACCGGCTGCACCGAAATGCTGGCCGGGGCGGAAGTGCTGCTGCCCTGCTTGGCGAACACATTGACATTATATCTCTTCTTCCAGTCTTTCGGCTCTTTTGTGGTAAGGCCGGTAACAACGCAGACTGAAGATCCCGCGGAAACGTTTTTCTTATGAAGCTGATTTTTGCTGTCTTTCCATGCTACGAGATATCCGGTCGCGCCGCTGACCTTGTCCCAGGTTACCTTAACTGATTTATAACCGGAAACATAATTCAGATTCGCGGGCTTAGATACTGCAGCATAAGCAGGCTCTGCTGTAAACAGGCCAACGCCCGCTGCCGTACACAGCATGACTGCTGCAAACAGTGCGCACACGATTACTCTGCCTTTTCTCATCGTTACTCCCTCTTCTTTCAACATCAACTAAACACCATAGTCTTCACACAATAGATAATAACAGATTCCTTCTCCAAACACAATACCTGAACAGCTTCTGAAAAGCCGCCGGCAGGCTACCTGCTCCGCACGACCTTCCATATACTGTAACCGTCCACCTCGGAATCCAGTACGTAGGAGATCTTTCCCTGATCCCCCTTCTCTCCGTACCAGCGGGTCAGATACTCTTCCATCCGCTTTACATTCCTGTCTTCGATCACGTAGACCTTATCGTTATCGATAATATCCTCAAATACGTTTTCCAGCCCGAGGGCCCGTGTCTTGCGCATAAGGTACGGGGATCCGGTTCCCCATCCGCCGAAGGTCAGAACATTGGCGTCAGCTTCGGGAACCATCAGCGGTTCCGCGTAGGACTTCAGGTTTCTCTTCTCCCGGGTCGAGAAAACATATACATGATCCTGATCCTCAGCGATCCTCTTCTCCAGTTCCGCCGGGCGGAGCCGTCCTTCAATTTCGCTGTGGGAGTCCGCGCACCGGCCATATTCCAGATACAGCCCCCCGGCGAGGGCAGCGCACAGCACGACGCAGCACGCGGCTGACAGCACGCCCAGGGCGCGCGATTTTTTCTCCTTCTGCTTTTCGCTTCCGCGGATCCTGCTCCGGTCAAACCAGTAGAGCAGCCAGAAGGCCGCGGCGACGTTGATCAGATAAATCGCCCTGTACGCCGGCCTGCCCATATAGTAAAGCATCAGGTAGCAGCCCGCGGCGCAGACGCCGACAGCCAGTACATACACCATCGCTTTAGGCTTCAGCCGCAGCAGCATCACGGCGGCGGCTACGATCAGTATCAGAAGCTGTATTCCGGAAGCAGTCAGTTTCCGTATCCTGGAGATGCAGTCGCGGATGAATTTCTTCACCAGGCTCTGCACGGACCGGTTCTCCCCGGTGCTGTTCTTATCATAGACTTCCCTGACAGCCTTCAGGTTTTCCGTGCTGGCCGCGCCATCATAATCAAAGTACCAGTGATCTATCAGATACAGGTCATCCTTTGAGATATCGACCTCGTTATAAAGCTCAGGATGATCCTTAAAGTAATCGTACACAGAGTAATCCACAACATACGACCGGTATGTGTTGTACTCATGATATGCTTTCAGTTCTTCGGTTCCGTTGTTCACGGATTCCGACGCCAGATTGAAGCCGAGCGTTCCCGCCAGCAGAATCAGGACCACCAGGCATCCGGCAAGCCGCCCGGGCGAGAGATACCCTTCAGGTCTGAGGCGTTTCCTGTTCTCTATCAGCCAGAAAATCAGGAAGAGCCCCGCGAAGCCGATCGCGAAAACCATTGATTTCACGCGGAAGGCCGCCGCGAGATACATGAACAGCAGTCCCCAGAAATACCGGGGAGCGCCTCTGCGGTTCACCGCTCCGTCCACCAGCAGAAGCGTTCCGGCCACTGCCAGGAGCCCCGCGGTCTTTGTAAACTGCAGAATGCTGTAGTGATCAAAAGAGAAAACAGCGATAATCAGGACAAAAGGAATCTGAAACAGGACTCCCTTGTCTGAATCCAGAAACACCTTCGTGATAAACACGAACGCGGCCCAGGATGATACCACCTGCAGCAGCATGTATACGTTGACAAACGAAACCATCTTCTGCAGGGCGACCAGCGGTACGCACAGATAGTAATTTACATAGTACGCGAACGGATCCCCCGCGGCGATTCTTGCGGCAATGGCATAATCGTCATTGGTCTCATATGTCATATCGGTAAAGATACATACCAGTATGAGAATTATCAGATTGATGATGATCGCCCTGATCCAGTTGCTGCGGATAGTCATTTTCAATATTTTCCCCTGTCTGCCGCCATCTGCGGCGGGACCCCTTCCGGAGCCCGCTCAGTCAGCTTTCCTGAATTTTTTCCGTTTCCGTCCCGCCGGGCGGTAATGCTACCGCGACGGACGAAAGGCTTTGAATATCTTGCATCCCAGTTTGGAATGCACCTGGCTGGAATAGCTCTGGACTACTCCGTAGGTCTTGCCGTTATAGTGAGCGTTTGCGACCCTGCCGTTCCCCAGATAGATCATGACGTGCCCGCCGCCGCCTCTGTAGATCTGGAACAGGACGTCTCCCGGCTTAAGCTGGGACTGATCGGGCATATTGATCACCAGCCATTTATCTCTGTATTTCGCTACGTGCTTTTCGATTCCGTCAAGCCCTCTGGGCCATTTTTTATCATACCCGGACGCGCGCACCACTGTACCCACGAACACGTCGCAGGATGCTCCCGCGCTTGTCTGTTTGCCCCAGGTGCTCTTGTTTTTGTAGACTGTGCTGAGAGCGTTGGTATACGCGGCCCTTCTGTCCCCGGAGGGATATTTATAAGTGCTCTTTGACGTTCCGTACGGCCACGCGCATTTTCTCGCCATCGAGGCGATCGCTCTTCCTCCGTTTGACTGCACTGCCTTGACAGTAAATGTCTGGTTCTGAACGATTGCCACCGTCCCGTTCAGGAGGTGCGCGTAGATCCTGTAGCGGTAGGTGCCCGCAGGAAGTGTGCTGAATTTCACACTGCTGTCCGCGCGGCCTACATCAAAGGTCTTGGCGCCGATCTTCGACCGGTCGTATTTATTTCCTCTGAACCAGGCATTGTCTTTGGGATTGACGATACCGATCTCGACTCTCTGGATCGTGGCGTTGGAATTGATCTTTCCATACAGGGTGAAGTATTCCCCCTCACGCAGAGTAGGAACCGCCGGCGCCCCGCTCAGGCTGATGCGGACTTTCTCCCTGGATACTCTTCTGGTTACAGAATCCGGAGACAGTACGATTTTTTTGCCGATCTTGCGGTATGCCGCGATCTTATATGTATGCGCCGTTCCCACAGCGACCCATCTGTCGTTGAAAGCAGCGCTCTTCTGAGTCCTGAGCAGTTTCCCGTCGCGATAGACCTTATATCCGCTTGCGCCGGGAACCGGCGTCGCGCGAAGGACCGGACCGTCGCCGGAGGACAGAGCCGTCAGCCTCGGACGCTCCAGACGGGGCTTCACACTGACAGTTTTGCTGAAGGCGCTCTTCTTTTTGCCGTTCACCGCGACCACCTTATACCAGTATTTTGTGCCGGTAGTCAGCCCTCTGGCTGTATACTTCGGAGTCTTTAATACGACGACCGCCTTATATTTGCCTTTTTTCTTCAATGACCGGTAGACAACATATTTCTGCGCGTTTTTCGATCCCTTCCAAGTGATATCCGCTGTATTGTAGGTGATGTTAGTTACCCTGACCTGCTTGACCCTGGAAGGTTTCTTTGAAGCAGCGTATGACGGATCGGAATCACAGAAAGCGACTGCGATCACAAGAATCATCAGGCACAGAACAAATACATTTCGTACTTGACGCTTTTCGTTTACCATATCTTCCTCTTCTTCCTCATGCTCCGGACAGTTATCACAAAAACAGGCCTTTCGCCCATTGGAACTGTATTATACCATATTTAATTCTATTCTTTTCCAGTTGGATTACATATTCTTCCTGTATTATGCAAAAAAAGGAATACATTTTCCAGAAAATGGGGAACTTGAGACAAAAAACCACAAAATAGGCGGCCCCTTTCTGTAAGTTCACCCAGTATGTAGACCGCTGCAGGGCCTTCAGAACCGGGGTTGTAAAAAGAAGGCATACATATTAAAATAGTATAAATGCCAATACAGCAAAGGAGCTATTGTATGCTATATTCCGTTATTATCCCCTGCTACAAATCCTTCCACACGATCCGGGAAGTGGTCGAGCTGACCATGGAGGAGCTTACCCGCCTCGGGAAGACTCCCTTCGAGTTCGTGCTGGTGGACGACGCGTCCCCCGACGGCGGAGAGACACTCAGTCTGCTCTACACGCTGGCCAGGGAATATGACAGCGTCCGCGTAGTGGAACTCGCGCAGAACGCCGGGCAGCACAACGCTGTCATGGCCGGCCTCAATGAAGCCCGCGGCGACATCCTGATCTGTCTGGATGACGATCTGCAGACTCATCCTTCCCAGCTTCCCGCGCTTTTCGCGGCGTTTGACGAAGGATACGATATCGCCTACGGTTACTATCCGGAAAAGAAACACTCGATGTTCCGGAATTTCGGAAGCTGGGTCAATCACACGTCTGTGCGCATCCTGATCAACAAGCCGAAGGATCTGAAAACCTCCAGTTTCTGGATCATCCGGAAATTCGTCCGTGATTACGCGATCCAGTACAAGAGTTCTTTCACTCACCTTCAGGGGATCTTCCTGCGGACGACAAGAAATATCGTCAGCGTGCCGGTGCAGCATTTTGACAGAGCCTGGGGCAATTCCGGCTATACGCTGAAAAAGCTGATCAGCCTCTGGTCCAATATCATGGGCTACTCCATCGTTCCCCTGCGGATGGCCCGCAATGTGGGATTCTTTTTCTCGATCATGGGAATTCTCGGCGCCATCGGGATCGTTCTGAAAAAACTGATCGCTCCTACCAGCGCCGTCGGATGGTTCTCGCTGATGGCTGCCATTTCCTTCTTCTCGGGACTTATCATGATGTTCCTCGGCATTCTTGGGGAATACCTGGGAAGGATGTATATGGCGCAAAGCAATCACCCGCAGTATGTCGTGCGCTGCGTTTACACCGGAGAGCATGAAACACCGAAGGAGGACGGCCTGAAATGAAGAAGATTCTTATCCTCGGAGCCGGTATTTACCAGGTTCCCCTGATCCGGACCGCGAAACGGCTCGGGATATACACTATCGTAGCGAGCATCCCCGGAAATTATCCCGGCTTTGAGCTCGCCGACAAGGTCTATTATGAAAACACCACCGATTACGGGAAGATTCTCGCCATCGCCCGCAGGGAGCAGATCGACGGAATCATCACGACAGGCACTGATGTGGCGGTCATCACCATCGGAAAGACCTGCGACAAGCTCGGGCTGACAGGTCTCAGCTTTGAGGCCGCGCAGATCGCCACGGATAAAATGAAGATGAAATCCCGCTATGAGGAGTATGGTGTGCGGACCGCCAAGTTCCGCCGGATCTCCTTTGATAATCAGAATTATACGGAGACGCTGGAGGAGCTTCGCCTTCCCCTGATCTTCAAATCAGTCGATTCCTCCGGAAGCCGGGGCATCGTCAAAGTGAATTCCGCCGATGAATTTGCGTCGGCCAGAAATATCGTTCTGGAAAACACCCGCTCCAATTACTTCATCGTCGAGGAGTTTATAGACGGCGAGGAGTTCGGCGCGCAGGCCTTTGTCAGAAACGGGGAGATCCAGTTCATCCTGCCTCACGGCGACTATATCTTCAAAGGCGACACGGGCGTTCCGATCGGGCACTACGCTCCCTATGACCTGGATCCCGAAGCGCTTGAAGACACCAAAAAGCAGCTGCGTCTGGCGATAAAGGCCATGGGGCTGGACAACTGCGCGATCAACGCCGACTTCATCCGCAAGGACGGACGCACCTATGTCCTGGAGATCGGCGGACGTTCGGGAGCCACATGCCTGGCGGAGCTGGTATCCATCTATTACGGGTATGATTATTATGAGAAGATCCTTCTCACCGCCCTGGGCGAGTCCGTGGATTTCACAGCGGCGGACGGCCAGGATCCCGAGAGTTGCAAAGGCGTGCCTAACGCGAGCATGCTCCTGATGAGCAGCAAGGACGGCATTATCATTTCCCAGGAAGACAGGAATCCCGAGAACGAGAACATCGTTGAAGTAAAGTTCGATTACGCTCCCGGTGATTACGTCCGCAAATTCCATGTCGGCCCCCATCGCATCGGGCATGTGATCACAAAGGGCAATACACTGGATGAGGCGGTCTCCGCGCTCCATACCGCTCTGGATAACATCCATATCGATGTGGATGAATCCGCCGCGGAATAATAAGAAGCAGACAAAAGGCCGGTACACTGATCATCTGATCAGCGTACCGGCCTTTTTTGTTTTTATTTATTCCGCTCACGGCCCCAGAGCTCATACGGTCCCGCTCTTTTTTCTCCGGAGAAGCTTATGGAGCAGTACAGCTCCCAGAAGGACCGCAAGCACTCCCATCAGTACGGTATACAGGACCACCGCTCCCGTGATGCCCGCGCGGGAGACGAAAAGGCCTGAAAAGGCCAGCGCCGCGAGGGCCGCAAGCCCGTAGCTGACCAGAAGAAATATCTGTTCACGGATGATGGTGATCACATAGTTGAAAAAGACGCCGTAAGCCATCATGCCGCCGCCGACCATAAGGATGGCGAGTTCCATCCGGTATCCGCCCAGATCCACTCCGAACACGATCGAAAGGACCGGTATGCCGATGGTGAGCGCTACCGCGACCGCCAGCAGCGTCAGCCCCGCAAGGATGACGCACTGTCTCCGTATAAGCCGGAAGAGCTTTTTCAGATCCTCCTCCGCGTCAGACAGCCAGAGTTTCGCGTAGGTCGTCAGGATGGGATTGAAGATAAAGTACGCGATCAGCTGAATCATGAACGCGGGCATAAACAGGATGTTGTAATACGCCTGCACATCGTCCGTCAGATAATGATCGATGGCGTACTTCGGCGCGTTGCTGATATACATGTTGAGGAACAGGCTCGCGAACAGCGGGAATCCCTCCAGCAGCAGATTCCGGAATTTCCCCGGGGAAAGAGACGGCCGCATCGTATCGCAGTACCCCCGCATCGCGTTGACTGAAGTCAGCATGAGAACGAGAAATGATACCGCAACGCATACCCCGCATGAAATCAGAAGATTCCGGGTCACGATCAGGGCGGCGCAGAAGGATACTATCTCCATCAGAAAGCGCACGGCAGACGCTTTCGCCGCCACATCAAGCCGCCCGCGCTGCTGCATATGCCCGTGAAGCACATCCGCGTACGCCTGAATGCACTTCAGAACGCATATCAGAAGCACCGCCAGGAATTTTTCCGCGGTGTAGTCCCTGAAAAAGTACCCGAAGACGCACCATGCCGCGCTGGCGGCAATCATCGCCCCGCAGGTGATGAACCTCATCGCGTGGTATTCCGGGAATGAATATTTCTCATTGATGTCCGAGGACTGGAACCTGCGCAGGCCGTACTGGCCGATGAACAGCATCAGCGCCGCGACCGCGAACGCAAGCGAAAACACACCCGCGTCGTTTACGCCGTTGGTCCGGTTCATCACCATCAGGATCACCGGGCATATGGCGGCGGAAAGCCCTGAATTCACGGCATTCCAAAAGTAGGTGCTTCGCTTGATATTACCAGTTTTTTCTAATAGTCTGCAGATTTGTGTCAGCATGGGAAACAGCTAAAAACGTTATTCGCCTTCTGTGCTGCAAATCGAAAGAATGTACTGTCCGTAATCGGTCATGGAAAGCTCCTCGCCGATCTCCCGCAGCTGCTCTGTGGTTATGAAACCGCGCCTCCACGCGATCTCCTCCAGGCAGGCGACAAAGAAGCCCTGTCTTGACTGCACGGCTTCAACAAATTCAGCCGCCTTGAGCATGCCTTCCGGAGTTCCGGTATCCAGCCACGCCATGCCTCTCTTCATCAGAGCGACCTTCAGCTTGCCTTTTTCAAGATAGGCGTTGTTGACCGAGGTGATCTCGATCTCGCCGCGGGCGGAGGGCTTTACTGCCTTTGCGATCTCCACTACATCATTATCGTAGAAGTAGAGTCCGGGAACAGCGAAATTCGATTTCGGCTTCTCGGGTTTTTCCTCGATGGAAATAACACGGTTGTTTTCGTCAAATTCAACGACGCCGAAGGCGGTTGCGTCCTTGACCGGATAACCGAATACGACAGCTCCGTCCAGATCCTTTCTCGCGTTGGACACGATCTTGGTCAGGTCCTGTCCGTAGAACACGTTGTCGCCAAGGACGAGGCAGACCTCGTCGTCACCGATGAACTCCTCGCCGAGGATGAACGCGTCCGCCAGTCCGCGCGGAGTTTCCTGGATCTTATACTCGAATCTGACGCCGAGCTTGCTGCCGTCTCCCAGCAGCCTCTCGTAGGATTCTATATCCCTCGGTGTCGAGATTATCAGTATCTCCCGGATTCCTGCCAGAAGCAGCACTGAAATGGGATAGTAGATCAGCGGCTTGTCATAGATGGGCAGCAGCTGCTTGGAAATGGTTTTTGTCATGGGATAAAGGCGTGTTCCCTTTCCGCCTGCCAGTACGATTCCCTTCACCTCGGGCCTCCTTTCTTTCAGCCGGTCCTGTTACCGGTAGAATTCCATTATTTTTTCCGTAACATATGATGTGTCATCCAGAGTCAGCCCGTAATACATGGGCAGACGAAGCAGACGTTCGCTCTCTTTCGTCGTGTAACGGTCCTCGCCGTGGAAACGGCCGTATTTTACGCCTGCTTTTGATGAATGGAGCGGGACATAATGAAAGACCGCCCCGATTCCGTGCTTCTTAAGATGCGAGATCAGCGCCCCTCTCTCTTCGATCCCGCTGGTCTTGACATAGAACATGTGCGCGTTGTGGCTGCATTCAGGCGGTATGACCGGCAGCTCCAGCACGCCTTCCTTCTGCAGAGGCAGCAGCTGTTCATAATACGCGTCCCAGCACGCCAGCCTGCTGTTGTTGATCTCCTCCGCCATTTCAAGCTGAGGCCAGAGATACGCCGCGTTGATATCGCTCGGGAGATAGGAGGATCCCAGGCTGACCCAGGAATACTTGTCAACCTGACCCCGCAGGAATCTGCTCCTGTCGGTTCCCTTTTCCCGGATGATCTCCGCCGCATCGCACTGCTCCGGATCCCGGATCAGGATAGCGCCGCCCTCGCCCATGCTGTAATTCTTCGTTTCATGGAAGCTGAAGCATCCGTAGTCGCCGATGCTTCCCAGCGCCCTGCCTTTGTAGGATGCCATCACGCCCTGGGCGGCGTCTTCAACTACGATGAGGGAATGCCTGCGGGCGATCTCCATGATCGTATCCATCTCACAGCCGACACCCGCGTAATGAACCGGGACGATGGCTTTGGTCCGCTCTGTAATTGCGTCCTCGATCAGCTTCTCATCGATGTTGTTCGTATCGGGACGGATATCGACGAAAACCAGCTTCGCGCCCCTGAGCACAAAGGCGTTCGCTGTGGAAACGAAGGTATAGGACGGGAGAATGACCTCATCCCCGGGCTCGATTTCCGCCAGCAGCGCCGCCATCTCCAGAGCCTGGGTGCATGATGTCGTAAGATAAGCTCCCGCGGTTCCGCAGCCTTCACGTATCCATTCATTGCACTTTCTGGTGTATTCCCCGTCTCCGCAGATCTTTCCGTTTTCAATGGCTTTGCGGATATGCTCCATTTCCTTCCCGGTGCACGGGGGTTGGTTGAATTTCAGTTCTTTCATGTTCTTCTCCTGATTACAAGATCATTGCCACCATTCTTCTTTTTCAGTTTCCGCGGGATACATGACGTCATGGATCTTTTTCTTAACCGCTTCCACGCTCTGATCCTGAGGAATGTTTACAAAAAGCTCCCTTGCCGGGCCCATGCTCCAGGTTCCCCTGTAGGCTTCGGTGCAGGCGACCCTTACGGTCTCCACAGACCATTTGGTATCCATGTCGCGAAGCTGCATTCTGGCCAGAGCCCTGAGCTCCCGGTTGGAGATATCGGTAACCATATTCTCTGACACGGCGTCCAGGATCTCCGGATAATGCGTCAGAATGACCCTGCTGCTTGTGACCTTCTTGATCAGCGCCTTCAGGACCTTCTGCTGGTTCTTGATCCGTTCCTGGTCTCCCATCTCGAAGGATTTTCTCTCCCTCGCGAAGAACAGGGCCTGTTTACCGTGCATATGGTTCCAGCCTTTTTTGTAATGGTATTTTGAAACGGAGGAATCAAACTCCTCGTCGGAATAGACATCGATTCCATCCACCGCGCCTACCAGACGCACAACCATGGAGAAGTTCATCTTCACATAATGATCCAGGTCCACATCCAGCCAGTCTGAAACAGTATCCAGAGTCTCGTCGACGCCGTAAATGCCGGTATGGGTCAGCTTGTCCATCTGCCCGAAGCTGTGCAGTTCCACATACGCGTCTCTGGGAATGGATGTCAGCAGGATCTGGCGGGTCTGAGGATTGACCGTTACGATCATATTCACGTCGCTTCTCGATACCTGTTCGATATTTCCCCATGTGTCGATGCCGGTGATGTAGATGTTGAAAGGATCCTTCGTCACGTCGATCCTGCGGCTGTTTTCGTTCACCCGCTTCATGACGTCCATGGTGTGGATCACCTTTGTGTTTTTCTTGAAATCATCGATTTCCTCGCACTGCATCTTGTAGTAGGATTTGCTGATAAAGATCAGGTTGTCATGAAGCCCGCCGTTGCTGTCCACCAGCTCGGACCCCAGAGTCATGATATCCTTTCTCGTCTTGAAATCGACGTTCGCGGCGGTGATCAGCTTTTCTCTGGCCTCCTCATTCATTTTGGACTCGTTCTTCAGAGCGTAGACCTGCTTTCCCTTGATATCATCAATGCTCTCATAGCTGCCCTCTTTCAGGGCGACAACATCATATTCCTCCCACTGGTCACGCTGCCCGACGATCCTCTTCAGCGCCTCTCCTGTACTCTGCAGATAATATGTCGCTGGAAGCATCAGGATCATGAGCACCACGGTCAGGATCATGCCTGTATAAAAGCGTTTTGAATTTTTCTTTTCGTTTGTGAGCAGCACAAACAGGCCGACATCGATCGCCAGCAGTATGACGAGGAACAGTATCAGATAAAGGGCAGGCAGGAGCTGCAGAGAGATCGTGAATCCGATCAGTACAAGCTCCAGCGCCGCGAAAACGATAAGCACCCCAAGAATGAGAGGGTACGGAAGCCTGCTTCCGCTCTCCCGGATCCTGGTAAACCGTTTCCGTATTTCCGCTGTGAACGAGTTCAGAAGCTGCTTCGCTGAAAAACCTGACGCCTCTGCTGTCCCGTCCTTTTCAGAGCGCCTTGAAACGGCCTCTGCCGCGGCTTCTTTGATTTTTTTGCCTGTTTCCTTTATGCTCATTGCGCTGCCTCCAGCAGCCGGTCGATCAGTTCTCCATAGGAAAGACCGGACGCATCCCAGAGCAGCGGATACATACTGATCTGCGTAAATCCCGGGATGGTGTTGATTTCATTAAATATTACTGTGCCGTCCTGCTGCAGGAAAAAGTCCACTCTTGCCAGACCTCTGCATTCCAGGACGCGGTATATTCTCACCGCGGTTTCACGGATCTCCTCCTGCTTTTCCGCGGGAAGATCCGTCACGATTCCTGTTCTGGAATCCGCGTTGTTATATTTCGCGTCATAATCATAAAACTCTCCTGCGGAAAAGATCTCTCCGATGCAGGACGCCTGCGGATCGTCATTTCCCAGGACCGCGACCTCCAGTTCTCTTCCGGTGATTCCCTCTTCCACCAGGATCTTGCTGTCTTCCGCAAAGGCAGTCCTGATCGCGGAAGGAAGCGCCTCCTGCTCCGTCACCTTCGTGATGCCGACGGATGATCCCGCTCTCGCGGGCTTTACGAACAGAGGCATCCTGCCCCGGAAGAACACTCCGGCAGCCTCAGCCGCCTCTTCAGGGTCGCACCCGTTTCTGTGGATCACACAGCACTTCGCCTGCGCTGCCGCCTCAGCCTGCTCGACCAGCGCTTTCGTCACCGCCTTGTCCATGCAGGCGGCGGAAGATTCCGCGTCCGAGCCGACAAAAGGCATTCCCGCCAGCTGCAGCATTCCCTGCACGGTTCCGTCTTCGCCGTTCCTGCCGTGCAGCACCGGGAAAACAACATCCGGAACGATCCTTTTTTCGCCCTCCGGGCCGCAGGCAATAAAACCTCCGGCACTCCGGTTCAGAGACAGGGAAAGAGGCAGATTGCCTTCTTCCCTTTCCCAGGATCCGTCGCTGATCCTCTCCGGATCCGCTTCTGTCAGGATCCAGTCTCCTCCTTTGGTGATGCCCGCGGTATAAATGCTGTATCTGTCCCTGTTGATATGCTTCAGGATGGACGCCGCGGAGATCCTTGAGATCTCATGCTCTGATGACGCCCCTCCGAAAAGCACCAGGACTGTTTTTTTCTGTTCCATATCCACTTCCTTAAGGAAACCGCCCTTTAATAGAGTCCCGTCAGATATGAGATCTCCTCGCTGATCGAGGTCACATCCTCAGAAGGCTCATAATCCGGGTTTCCGAAGAACTTATCATGAAGCTTGATAACATTGCTCTCCAGCGTCTGCGGAGGTCCGTACCACGCATAGCCTCCTCCTGCCGTTCCCATCCAGCTGGCAACATCATACGGCCATCCGGTGGTGCTGCTGGTCATATCATAGTGCTTGAAATTCATCAGCATTGAGAGCATCTCCGGAACCGAAAGATTGGATTTCGCCTGGGGAAGCGCGTCGTCGCAGATCTTCTTTACTGTCATCAGATCCGCCTGCTTCATTTTCTTGAATGTCGTCGCCATGACGATCTTCATACGTTCGTTTCTGCGGTAATCGCCGGTCGCGGCATCCTTACGGATACGCGCGTATGTGACCGCCTGGGCTCCGTTAAGCGTCTGCTTGCCCGCCTTTTCGATCTTCTTTTTCTCGCTTCCCGTAGTCTTCGCGGTACCGCCGATAAACTTGTTCATTTCTTCGATCTCTGATTCCTGAACATCGATCTCGATTCCGCCCAGGGCATCGATCACCTCCGCTACGGTCTTCCAGTTGATGACCACAGCCTTCTCGATGTTGAGATCCAGATTCTTATTCAGGGCGTACAGGGATTTCTGCGCGCCGCCGTAGAAATAAGCATGGGTCACCTTATCAAGCTTCACATCATCTCCCAGATACAGAAGCGTATCACGGAATACAGAGAACATCTTGACTTCATCAGTGTCATTGTTGATGCTGACTACGACCATGGCGTCGCTGCGGCTTTCGCTGTCATTCTCAACATCTCTGGCGTCCACGCCCAGTACGGCGATATTCGTGAATTTCTTCAGTTCCTTCGCGGCGCTCTTGTTGATGCCGATCTCATGCTTGTCGATTTTCAGGTCCTGAATCTTGCCCAGCGTCGACGCCGCGACACAAAGTCCGCCTGCCGTAAGCGCGGCGATCGCGACAACGACTATCAGCATAATGACAAGCGCTCTGCGCAGTCCTCTGTTCTGCTGCTTTTTTCTCCGCTTTTTCGCGGAACGTCTCAGCACGCGTTCTGTGCGTTCCGGATCGATTCCCGGCTCAGCGATTGGTCTCGGCCTGTCTTCTTCCATGCTGCTGCGGGATTCCCGGCCGCGGAGCAGTTTGCTGCGCAGATCCTCTTTCTTCCCGGAAGCCTTTCCATGCTCCTTCTGGCTTCTGCCGGTTCTGGAACCGCTTCTTGAGCTGCCTTTTGAGCCGGATCTGGAGCCGGTTCTGGTCTGCTGACGCTGCTGCTCTTCCATCTCCGCTTTCGCTTTCTGCTTCTTCCGGAGTTCAGAAGAGCCGTAGGGCGTCTCAGTAATCGATATTTTTTTATGCGGATTTTCCCGAAGCTTCAGATATTCCCTGTAAGCTTCTTCTTTGGCTTTCTGTTCTTCACTAAGATGATTTCTGTCGTCTTTCATACACAAAGTATCCTTTCACCACCGGGCAGCGGCAATACAAAACTGCCTGCTGTCCTGAATCATTTCCTCAGATGCCGCTCTTCAGAATGTCATTACCTCGGATATCCCGCGACCTTTATGATATATGCCTTCTTGGAATCCCGGATGCAGGACCAGTATCCGTTCTCCGCCTGCGCCCAGTTTCCGCTGACACGCACGATGTTCAGCAGTCTTCCGCGGGTGTACTGACCGACCTTCCTGTAGTTGATCCCGGGGCCGGTCTTAAAGCTCAAATAATCATTAACGTTGACTCTTCCGATGTAAAGCACAGAGCGTCCGTTCGCGAGGAACTTATATGTCTTTCCTCCAATCTTTGCCACCCTGTTTTTATACATGGTGCCGTCTGACGCGAAACCGTAATAGTAGCTTCCGATTTTTCTGTATCCTGTCACACGGTATCCGCTGGCGTCAAGGTAGTACCTCCTGCCGGAGAGCGTGATCCACTGGTTCCTCAGGTAGGATTTCCCTATCCTGTAACGGTATCTTCCGTTCACCTTGACCCACTTTCCGTTCAGCTTTACGAATACGTAATTGATGTCCACATTCTTCGTATTGGTCAGGTTCTTTCCAAACTGCGCCGTGGAAGAGAACTGCCACATATACATCGGCCTGCCGTAATCTGTAGCCTTGCCGCCTGTATAATGCGCCATCCAGATTTTGTACTTGCTGTGAAGAGTATCCCTGTTGAGATATCTGATCAGCACCGAGCAGCTGGCGTAGACCATCGGGGTATAACCCGCTTTCCTGATCTTCTCGCAGTATGCCTGGCAGATCTTTGTATTATTCGCTTTTCCGTTCTTTGCCGCCCATGAGGAATTCAGGCGTTTTCCCCACTCCCAGTCAAACGCGACCGGAAGGGAGATCTTGGATTTGTAGGGCTTCAGAAGAGCAATGGTCGTATCGGCTTCCTTCTGCGCTTCCTTCACAGACTTCGCCTGGGAATAGTAATACGCGCCGACCTTCAGTCCGGCTTTGTAGGCGTTGTTGATGTTTCCCTTGTAGCTGTTGTCCCCGTGTCTCCAGAACAGCGACTGGCTTGTGTAGCCCACGCGGACGATGACCTGTGAAATGCCCTTTGCCTTAAGGGCCTTAAACTGGCTGACGCTGAGCACGCCCTGCCAGTTGGAGATGTCGATGCACTTATACGTCATATACCCGGTACGGTATGCCGCGGGGATCGTCGCGCTGTTGACCGCGGCGTGAGACTCGCCTCCAGGCAGGACTCCCGCGGTAAACACCATCACAAAAGCCATGAGAACGGGCAGCAGCCGTCTCAAAACAGACTTCTTACTATGCGTTTGACTTCCCATCTTGCTTCTCCTTCCGATATGATTCATCTATCTATAAGTGTCTGCGCATCACTTCCGGATGACAGCTGACACCATACTGCTCACATGTAAGACACTCGAAGAAATCCGGAGCTTCGTTGCGCTCCACCGTTTCAAAGCCTTCCCTCCGGAAAAAGCCCGGAGCTCTGGCCACCAGATAAACCGAATCCGCGCCTCTTGCCGCCGCTTCTTTAAGGCCTTCGCCAAGAAGTGCCCGGCCGAGCTCACGTTTTCTGTATTCCGGGTCCACCGCGATCCCGTCGCAGATAAACCGGCCTTCCCTCTTTGCCAGAACGAATCCTCCGATCAGCCGGCCGTCCTCCACAGCCTCCCAGCACTGCACGAGATCCGTCGGAACAGGATCCTCCTCTGAGAATTCAAGACCGTTCTCCATGAAAAACGGGACCAGCTTTTCATAATCATCTGTAGTGTGTATTTCAATCATTCTTTCCTTCCTCGCTTCCCGGGGCAAATACATCAAGCCGCTGGTTCAGGATGGAAAAATGCAGGGGAAGCTTTTCGCCGTGCTCCCCGTCGATATCAGTGTTCATATCCCAGTCGGATTCGATCGTCAGTTCCTCCGTCTGAAAATACAGGACGTTCTTGTTCTCAGGATGACGGCCGTTCAGAACCTCAAACAGAAGAGGTCCGAATTCCACTACGGGCATCTTGCGGAACGCGATCACATCCAGCTTTCCGTCATTCATGGACGACTGCGGAGACAGCCTGCGGAAGCCTCCCGCCGACTCTCCGTTCATGACGACCATGAAATAGATCTGCTCAAGATACACCTCATCCGGAGTCGTCAGCTTTACTACGATCGGATGAAGCTGAGGCAGTTCTCCCAGCGCCCTCAGATAGTACGCCAGCGTGCCGAGCGCGTTCTTCAGGTTCGGATCGGTCTTCTGGCTGACATCCACCAGAGCGCCCATCGCGCAGACATTGATGAATATCCTGTCGTTGACCTTACCGACATCCACCTTCGTGGTCCTGTCTCCCAGAACGACATCCAGCTGGTCATCCAGCTCCTCCGGAATCTCAAAATAATACGCGAAGTCATTTGCCGTTCCCGCGGGAAGGATCCCCAGGGGAAGATGGATATCATGCTTCACCATGGCTCTGACACAGAGATTGATCGTACCGTCTCCGCCGGCTGCCACGATCCTGCTGAATTTATCCTGATCGATGGTTCCGAGCACCTCATCGATGATCATCCCCCTCGCCGCGCGCACAGGCATTACCTGATACCCCGCCTCCTGAAAGCGTTCAATAATGTAATCCAGCTTGTTCTGGAAGACACCGCTTCCTGAATACGGATTATAATACAGCAGGAGCTGTCTGCGTTCCTTTATCTGCTCCATTTCGAATCAGCCTCCTGACCTCTCCTATCAGATACAACGATCCGGCAAAGAGTATGACGTCGTAATCCTTCTCCATCGACTCTGCCAGCCGCAGAGCTCCGGAGGGCTCTTTCACCGTTCCTGCCGGCTCTGTCCCCCTCTTCCGGAGAAGCCCCGCCAGTTCCTCCGCCGCCATCCGGCGGGGACTTACCGGTTCAGTGCAGATCACGTTCTCCGTGATTCGCAGAAAATGATCCAGTATCTTTTCTACTTCCTTGTCTGCCAGTATGCCTGTGACAAGGAGAATCCTCCGTCCCGCGAAATAACGCTTCATGGCGACGCTGAGCGCTTCCGCGCCGGCTTCATTATGCGCTCCGTCCAGGATGTACATGGGCGCGTATATCTTCTGTTCCGCCCATTCCTTCCGTCCCCTGACGATTTCAAACCGGCCCGGCTGCACCGCTGTTTTCAGCCCTTCCCGGAGTTTTTCCTCATCGAATTCGATCTGGCCTCCGTGTCTTAGGATCTCAAAGACAGCAAGGGCTGCCTTCAGGTTCTCCGCCTGATGATCTCCCGCCATGGAGATCTCAACATCTCTGTATTCCTTATCCTCAAACGCGACGGAGACCGTCTGGGAGACCGGACCGTCTGTCCTGATCCCGCACGGGATTTCCGACACGTCATAGAACGCGCTTCCCTTTTCCAGGGCCTTTGCCCTGATCACCTCCGCCGGTCCTCTGTCCCTGACATTCGATACTACCGGGGCGCCGTCCTTGATAATGCCTGCCTTTGTTGCCGCGATCTTCTCCAGTGTGTCGCCCAGGACCTCCATATGGTCATAGGAAACACTGGTGAACACGCATGCCAGCGGGCTGCGGATGATATTCGTCGCGTCGCCTTCTCCGCCCATACCGCATTCCAGGATCACGAAATCGGGATCCTTCGCGCGGAAGAACAGAAAAGCCGAAGCCATTACGACCTCAAACTCCGTAGGGGAGACCAGGCCGTCGGCAACCATCTCCTCCGCGGCCCTGACAGCCTGCCAGCCGTATCTGTCCAGTTCATCGTCGGATATGTTCCCGCCGCAGAACTGGATCCGCTCATTGAACACTTCGATGAACGGAGAAATATACAGACCGGTCCGGTATCCCAGCGCGTTCAGCCCGCTGTCAAGGAATTTGCAGACGGATCCCTTTCCGTTGGTCCCCGCCACGTGGACGAACTTCATTCCCTTCTGGGGATCCCCCAGCCTCCGGAGAAGTTCCTCCAGCCTTTCCAGACCCAGCACGCTTCCAAAGCGGTCGAATTCATGGATCCGGTCTATGATGCTCTTATCTGCCAACTTTCTTCTCCACGATCTGCAGCCGTTCTGTGACCTTTGCCAGCATCTCTTCATAGCGGACCTTCTTCGCCCGCTCCTCTTCAACTACCTTCGCGGGAGCTTTTCCGGTGAAGCCCGGATTTCCGAGCTTTCCGTCGACTCTCTTTACTTCGCCCTCCAGGCGTTTTTTCTCCTTGCGCAGTCTGGCCAGCTCCGCCTCGTAATCCATCAGATCATCCAGCGGGATGAAGACCTCGGCTCCGTCCACGACCGCGGACATGACTTCCTCGGGCACATCAGCCTTATCCGTAGTGAAGGTGATGCCGCTGAGATTCGCCAGCGTGCGGATATAGCGCTCGCCTGCCTTTGCGATATCTTCCTTTCCTTCGCTGCAGAGAATGATTCCGTGCAGTTTCCTGCTCGGGGCCGCCTCCGCTTCGGCCCGGATATTACGGATGCTGCGGATGATCGCCATCGCCATTTCCAGACGGGCCGCCTCTTCAGGATAATTCTTCGTCTCATCCTGCTCAGGCCAGTGCGCCCGGATCAGGAATGTATCCGGATCATCTTCCCTGATCTCGTTTCCGGGGAGATAGCCCCAGATCTCTTCAGTGATGAACGGCATGAACGGGTGAAGCATGATCAGGATGTCCTTCAGGACGCTGACCAGCACGAACCGCGCGGTCTGCTTCTCCGCCTCGTCGTCTCCGTAAAGCCTTCCCTTGACCAGCTCGATATACCAGTCGCAGTACTCATTCCAGATCAGGTCGTAGACTCTCTGGCCGGCAAGCGCCAGATCGTATTTATCCATCGCCTGCGTAATATAGCCCGCCGCGTCGTTGACTCTGGAAAGGATCCATTTATCCTCGTCCCGGAGCATGTCTTCGCTGATATTCTCCGGCAGCTCGTCTTCCATGTTCATCAGGACGAACCTCGACGCGTTCCACAGCTTGTTCGCGAAGTTTCTGGAAGCCTCAAGCCTGTCCGTCTTAAAACGCATATCATTTCCGGGCGTGATTCCCGTCGTCAGCATGAACCGCAGCGCGTCCGCGCCGTACTGTTCGATGACCTCCAGCGGATCTATTCCATTGCCCAGTGATTTGCTCATCTTGCGTCCCTGCGCGTCGCGCACCAGTCCATGAACATACACATCATGGAACGGGACTTCCCCTGTGGTCTCAAGCGCGGAGAATACCATGCGCACGACCCAGAAGAAAATGATATCATATCCTGTCACCAGCACATCCGTCGGATAGAAGTACTTCATGTCCTCCGTCTCATCCGGCCATCCCAGTGTGGAGAACGGCCAGAGCGCGGATGAGAACCATGTGTCAAGGACATCCTCATCCTGGTGCAGTCTGGTGCTTCCGCACTTCGAGCAGCGCTCCGGGGTGCTTTCGCTGACGTTGACCTCTCCGCAGTCTTCACAGTACCACGCCGGGATCCGGTGTCCCCACCACAGCTGTCTTGAAATGCACCAGTCACGGATCTCCTCCAGCCAGCGCAGGTATGTTTTCTCAAAACGCTCGGGCACATGCTTCAGGCGCCCGTCCTTTGCCGCTTCGATCGCGGGCTTCGCCAGCTGCTCCATGCTGACGAACCACTGATCTGACAGCATGGGCTCCACGACTGTATGGCACCGGTAGCATTCGCCCACCGGAATCACCATCTCTTCGATCTTTACCAGATAGCCGGCTTCCTCAAGGGCTTTGACCCAGGCCTTGCGGCACTCATAGCGGTCCATGCCCTCATATTCTCCGGCGAGAGCGTTCATCGTCGCGTCTTCATTGATGCAGCAAAGGTTCTCCAGACCGTGCCGCTGACCTACCATGAAGTCGTTCTCATCGTGGGCCGGTGTGATCTTCACGGCGCCGGTTCCCTTTTCCGGATCAGGATAGGGGTCCGCGATCACCGGGATCTCTCTTCCGACCAAAGGCAGGACGACCGTTTTTCCCACCATATCGGTATACCGTTCGTCTTCCGGGGAAACCGCGATCGCCACGTCGCCGAACATCGTCTCAGGTCTGGATGTGGCGACTACGATCCCGTCTCCGCCGTCTGCCGCCGGATAACGGAAATACCAGTAAAATCCGTTCTTGTCCTCATGCTCGACTTCAGCGTCCGACAGGGATGTCCCGCACTGCGGGCACCAGTTGATCAGGCGGTTGCCGCGATAGATGAGTCCCTTCTCATACAGCCCTACGAAGAAATGATTGACCGCTCTGCTGCAGCCCTCATCCATGGTAAAGCGTTCTCTTTCCCAGTCGCAGGAATCACCCAGCTTGCGGCACTGCTTTGTGATCTTTCCGCCGAATTCCTCTTTCCATTTCCAGGCTCTGCGAAGGAATTCCTCTCTTCCGAGGTCTTCCTTTTCCTTTCCCTCTTCTTCACGGATGCGGTTTACGACCTTGACTTCAGTAGCGATGCTTGCGTGATCGCTTCCGGGAAGCCAGAGGGCGCTGTATCCCTGAAGTCTTCTGAAACGTGTCAGTACATCCTGCAGAGTCTGATCCAGCGCGTGTCCCATATGCAGCTGCCCTGTGATATTCGGTGGCGGCATGACGATGGTAAACGGCTTCTTTTCCGGATCACGTTCCGCGTGGAACGCTCCGCTGGTTTCCCACATCTCATATATTCTGTCTTCGAAATCTTTCGGATCGTAAGTTTTGGAAAGGTTTTTCTTCATTCCGGTCTCCTTTTATTTCACCCGTACTGTATAGCTGAGCTTCACCCAGTACCCGTTTATTTTCAGTTTGCCCCAGCCGTCGTCGATCTTTGTGATCACGTATAAGCCGGGTTTCGCGTGGCCCTTGCTTCCGTGCAGGACCCCGGGGCCGGTCCTCATATTCAGGTCTGTTGCCCTGATCCTGACTTTGTACCCGTCTATTATCGTTGTGTATTTCAGCTTGATCCAGTATCCGTTGCTCCGAAGCTGGCCCCAGCCGTCCTTCATGGCTTTGATCTTCTGGACGGATCCCGGAGCCACGACGCCCTTCTTTCCGTATAAGACGCCGGGGCCGGATCTCATGTTCAGATCCGTCGCCGTGATCTTTACGGTGAAATCAGAAGAGGATGACGCAGCAGCCGGCTTTGTCGTCGGCTTGGTCGTCGCCTTTGTTGTCGGTTTTGTCGTCGGCTTGGTCGTCGGCTTGGTCGTTGGCTTTGTCGTCGCCTTTGTCGCTGAGCCTGACGCAGGTTTCCAGACAGCATACAGCGTCGCGGCGCTGTTGGCGGTATAATTTACTCCCGCCGAATACTGCTGCACGGCAGCTGTTTTCGATTTCGCCCATCCCAGGAACTTATAGCCGGTTCTGACCGGAATGGCGGTGGACAGCTTCAATGCTTTTCCATGTATTTTCACCTGCGGAGCCGGCGCTTTGCTTCCGCCGTTCGCGTTATACGAAATGGTATACTTCTTCGCTTCCCATACAGGCGAAGCGTAAATAATGCCGGAAACAGGCGTCTGGATCTTCAGGTTGCCTCCCACAGGTACGGTGACCTCTGTATACGCGGGCGGAGTCGCTCCCGGACGGTACCATTTTTCCATCTTGCCCGTCGCTCTGTCGCGGCACAGATAGATCGGAAGTCCTCCGGATATCCTGTAGATCCTCCACTTCGAATAGTTCATGTTCTTTCCGTTCGGATCATACTTCGCTTTCCAGGTTACAAACTGCGCGATACGTCCGGACATCTTCAGGTTCTGCCCGAATGTTCCCTTAACCGGAGCCGCCAGTTTGTCCTCCTGCCTGTAGTCCGAAGCCTTGATTCCGTCTCTGTATTTCAGAGTATACTTTCTGACCGCGGGCTTTGGAGCCGCCTTTGTAGTCGTTTGAGCCGCCGGCTTTGTAGTCGTTGTCGGAGTTGTGTACTTCGGGGAGGTGTACCCGAGGATGTACTGGCTGTCGATCTTATAGGAACCCGTCGTGACCTTGTCATGCTTGTTTCCTTCGATCGTATATACATTCGTTCCGTCGCAGCTCTCTACAAGGCCGATATGATCCGCCCAGTCCCTGACGCTCCAGGAGAAATAGATCAGGTCCCCTGTCTTCGGCCGGTATGTGCCGCCCCATTGTCTTGATTTGTGATAGATGCCCTGTTTTTTCGCCCAGGATCTGTCAGCGTTCGCAAGTCTGGGTATCACTGAAGTCGGAACGCCTGATTTGGCGGCGCACCAGCAGACGAACATCGCGCACCAGGGCTGATTGTTCATTCCGAACCATGCCCCGAAATAAGTACTGTTGCTGCCGCTCTCCGCGTAACCGATCTGCGATCTCGCAAATCCGGCCATATCTCTGGCTTTGTTTCCGCTCGGTTTGTATTTTATAGGCTTCAGCGCAGGATAACTTGCGGCATATACGTTGTCCGGTCCGCCGGAATCCTTTGCCATCAGGGGTATCCCCGCAAAAGAACCGGTAACCGTCAAACATATGATGCATAATAAAACTACTATCCTTTTCAAAACACTTCTCCGTCCTTTTAAAAAATTACATACGAAGACAATTTATGGTATTATATCAAATCCATTGGGCAATGTAAAATGATTATCCAAAAAAATCCAGTAAAATCCAGTAAAATATGCAAAAAAAGGGACTGTTTCGCGGATTTTTACAGTCCACTAAGCAGTCCCGGAACATTTATCAGTATGCTCTTTACTTCATTTTTCTTTCAGCTGCCTGCAGCACATGCTTCATCAGAACGGCGGTGGTGACGCTTCCGACGCCTCCCGGAACCGGAGTGATCATGGCGGCATTTTCTTCCGCGCCGTCGTAATCCACATCTCCGCAGAGGCTTCCTTCCTCGTCTGTATTGATGCCCACATCCAGAATGATCTGGTCCACCCCGAGCTGATCAGC
>CADBRP010000183.1 GCA_902797095.1 uncultured Eubacteriales bacterium
CAGCCCTGGGGATCTGATTCCAACCTTCTTCTCGGGTTTTTCTGCGAAGCGGACGGGGACCTTTCCATCCATATGGACCGGGAAGAACTGTCCCGGGCAGTCTGGGTAGACCGGGCTGATGTGCCGCAGATGAAGGACAACCACAGTCTGACCGGGTATATGATAGAGCTTTTCCGGACCGGGAAAGAGGGAAAATGGAACGCGGATAACGATTCCGTGTGTGAAGAATGATCTATATTGAAAACAACAATACAGACCCCGCGTATAATCTGGCGTTTGAAGAATACATCTTTACGAATACCGATTACGGGGAGCCAGTCCTGCTTTTGTGGCAGAACGCCCCTGCTGTGATAGTGGGCAGGTACCAGAACACCCTGGAGGAGATCAATTACGATTTCATTCAGGAAAACGGCGTGAAGGTCGTGCGCCGGAATACCGGAGGCGGAGCGGTCTACCATGATCTCGGCAATCTGAATTTTTCCTTTATCATTCCCGATGTGGAGAGCAAGGTGGATTTCGGGACTTTCACCATCCCGGTGGTCAGAGCGCTGCGAAGCTGCGGGATCAATGCGGAGCAGACCGGAAGGAATGATATACTCGCGGACGGGAAAAAGTTTTCCGGTAACGCGCAGCAGTTCTCGAAGCGGCGTCTCCTGCATCACGGAACGCTGATGTTCGATGTCGGGATGGATGCCGTCAGCCGGGCGCTCCGTCCAAAGGCGGGAAAATTCCGTTCAAAAGCGACAAAATCCGTCAGGAGCCGCGTTACAAACCTGAAACCTCTGTTTGTTGAGGCGGGAGGGGACCCGGATATGACAGCCGCTGATCTTAAGGAGCTGCTGCTTGAATGGTTCAGAAAGGAATACAGCCTTACGGAAGCGGCGCTTACAGAGCGGCAGGAGGAGGATATCAGAAAGCTCCGGGATGAAAAATACGCTTCCAACGAGTGGAACTTCGGAAGATCCCCGAAGGCCGATGTCGTCCGGGGGGATTTCTTCCGGTGCGGGCAGGTGGAATTCCATTTCCGGATAGAAAAGCACCGGATCGCTGAAGTCCGCCTGGCGGGAGACTTTTTTTCAAGCCGGGATATAGCGGAATTCGAAAGGATGTTCAGCGGCGTGCCGTACGAAAGGGATGCTGTTCTCGAGGTCCTTGAAAAGGCGGATCTGCAGGCTTTCCTCGGGGACGTGACAGCGGAAGAACTGGCGGAAGTGATCGTTTAGAAACAGATTCCGCGGGGGATGAATGCATAGTAAGCTCTTGACAGGGGACAAAAACACAAGTAAAGTTTTTTCGTGAATATATAAAAAAGAAAGGTGGCAGAAAACATGAATATGGTGTGCTTGGACATGGAAGGCGTCCTGGTTCCGGAGATCTGGATCGCGTTCGCTGAGAAATCCGGAATCCCGGAACTGAAGAGAACGACCAGAGATGAACCGGATTATAATAAGCTTATGAAATTCAGGCTTGATATCCTGAAGGAGCACGGACTGGGAATCAAAGAGATCCAGGACGTCATTTCGCAGATCGATCCGCTCCCCGGCGCGGTGGAATTTCTCGACGAACTGAGGACCCTGACACAGGTCGTGGTCATCAGCGACACCTTCGAGCAGTTCGCCAAGCCTCTGATGAAGAAACTGCACTGGCCGATGCTGATGTGCAATTCGCTGGAAATCGATGAGAACGGAATGATCACGGCGCATAAGATGCGTGTCCAGCCGTCCAAGCTGACCACGGTCCGCGCGCTGCAGACCATCGGCTACGACACGATCGCGGCCGGTGACTCCCACAACGACCTGGGCATGATCAAGGCCGGAAAGCATGGATTCCTCTTCAAGAGCACTCCCGCTATCATTGCGGAGAATCCGGACATCCCTGCTTTTGAGGATTTCCCGGAATTCCTGGCAGCGATAAAGGCTGTTCTGTAGGATATACCAGATAAAAAAAGGCTGCCGCGCTGACAGTGCTGAACTGACGGTGCGGCAGTTTTTTTGATAACAGAAACCCCGCTGCAACGCGGGGTTTGGTTTTCAGCGCAGATATTCCTTCATGATGGACACGGAAGCGCTGCATCCAAGGCGGTCTGCGCCGGCGTCTATCATCGCGCGGGCGTCCTTAAGGGTGCGGATGCCTCCGGAAGCCTTGACCTGTACGGAAGGCCCGACGGTTTTCCGCATAAGGCGGACATGTTCAGCGGTCGCTCCGCCGGTGGAAAAACCGGTAGAGGTCTTTACAAAATCCGCGCCGGCTTCTTCCGCGGCGCGGCAGGCGGTGACGATTTCGTCCTCAGTCAGCAGGCATGTTTCCAGTATAACCTTGAGAAGAGCCGGCTTTTCCGCGGTATGGCAGACCTCGGCGAGAAGGCGGATCTCATGGCGCACATCATCCCAACGGCCGTCTTTGGCGGCTCCGATGTTCATGACCATATCGATTTCATCCGCTCCGTCCGCGACCGCGAAAGCCGCTTCCGCTGCTTTTGCTTCAGAAGACATGGCGCCCAGAGGAAAGCCGGCGACAGCGGCGACCTTCACATCGGAATCCGCGAGGTACTCTGAGGCGGTTTTCACATAGCAGCTGTTAACGCATACGGAAGCGAAATCATATTCGGCGGCCTCCGCCAGCAGAGCGCGGATCTGCTCCTCAGACGCGTCAGCCTTCAGCAGGGTGTGGTCGAAATATTTCTGAAATGGTTTCATTGTTTTTTATCCTTTCGTTTTCTGTGTTACAATAGTCGGGATTCGGTTAAATATTATATCACGCGAAAGAGAGCCGTATGAAAAAAATAGAAGAGATCATAGTGGTAGAGGGAAGAGATGATACCGCGGCGGTACGGCGGGCTGTGGACGCCGTGACCATAGAGACGCATGGATACGGGATTCGCGGGGAGACCTGGGAAATGATAGAGACCGCGTACAAAAGCAGGGGCATCATCGTATTTACTGACCCGGATACGGCCGGAGAACAGATCCGGCGGCGGATACTCGAGAGGTTTCCCGGGGCAAAGGAAGCTTTTCTGGATCAGA
>CADBRP010000184.1 GCA_902797095.1 uncultured Eubacteriales bacterium
ATCGCGTCTCCTCCGGACGCGCATGCCGTATTAAGGGTCATGCTCGGTCCCTTGATCCCGTTCGCGATAGCGATCTGGGACGCGCCGATATTGCCGATGCACTTGGCAAGAAAACGCGGTCCGACTCTCTTGAAGGCGGATGTATGATAGGAACGTTCTGTGCCGGTTATGGTAGTGATGCCGTTAAGCGCCGTGCCCATGATGATTCCCGTTCTGTACGGATCATCCATTCCGCCGGCGTCCTCCAGCGCCTGTCCTGCCGCGGCAAAAGCCATCTGCATGAAACGGTCCATCTCTGTTGAAAGCTTTCTCGGCATATACGCCTTCGGGTCAAAGTCCCTGACCTCAGCGGCGAACTTCACCGGAAGCTCCTCCGTTTCAATGCTGGAAATGAGATCCACACCGCTTTCTCCAGCCAGCAGGTTTTTCCAATAACTGTCAACCGTATTGCCGATGGGGGTGATCACGCCCATTCCCGTGATTACCATTCTTTTATTCATGCGGGATTCCCCTTTACTTCTCGTCCTTTACCAGCGCAAATGAAAACTCAGCCTTGACGCAAAGCTTGCCGTCAACGTAGCCGGAGCCCTTCGCAAAATAGAACGGCGGCTTCTTGTTGACGATCTCACACTTCGTCTCGAAGGTGTCCCCCGGTCTTACCGGATTCTTGAATTTGACTTCCTTCAGTCCGGTAAACATGGATACGAGCCCTTCCTTCATGTGATCCGCGAAAAGCACGCATGAAGACTGCGCGAGCATCTCACAGAGGATCACGCCGGGAACGACAGGGTTGCCGGGGAAATGACCCTTCAGGAAAAACTCATCGCCCCTGACTGTGTATTTGCCATGGGAGACCTTCTTTGTTCCTTCACCGTCAGGAACCTCCTCGATCTCCGCCTCTTCCACCAGAAGCATATTGTCCCTGTGGGGAAGGATCTTCATCAGTTCTTCTTTATTCATTTATTCGTCTACCTTTCTGAAGCCGACACAGGCATTGTGTCCTCCGAAGCCGAGCGAAGTGGACAGCGCGCAGTCCACATCATACTTTCTTGCCTTGAGCGGGGTATAATCCAGATCACAGTCAGGATCCGGCTCGTCAAGACCGATGGTCGGCGGAATAATTCCGTCTCTCATTGCAAGGACAGACGCGATCGCCTCTACAGCGCCGGTTCCGCCCAGCATGTGTCCTGTCATTGACTTCGTGGAGCTGATAACCAGTCTGTACGCGTCTTCGCCGAAGACCTTCTTCAGCGCCAGCGTCTCGGATCTGTCGTTCAGCGGGGTTCCGGTTCCATGCGCGTTTACATAAACCTTTGCCGCGTCAAGGCTGCCGCTTTCGATCCAGGCGTCCTTGATAGCCTTTGCCCCTGCCTTTGCTTCAGGATCCGGAGCGGTCATATGATGCGCGTCGCATGTGGATCCATAGCCGGAGAATTCCGCGTAGATCTTCGCTCCGCGCGCTTTCGCGTGTTCATACTCCTCGAGCACCATCGCGCCCGCGCCTTCGCCGATCACGAATCCGCCGCGATCCTTATGGAAAGGCAGGCTTGCCCGCTTCACATCATTCGTCTGGTTGAGCGCCTGCATCTTGATGAAACCAGCCACGCTGCTCCTGGTGACGGCAGCTTCCGTGCCGCCGGAGATCATCACATCGGCATAACCATGCTTGATCGCTCTGTAGGCCTCGCCCAGCGCGTTGGTTCCGGACGCGCATGCTGAAACAGCCGGCAGCGCCGGTCCCTGCATTCCGTATCTGATCGCGATGGTTCCCGCGCACATGTTCGGGATCATCATCGGAATAAAATAGGGAGATACGAATCTGGGGCCTTTTGCCAGGAACTTTTCGAATACATCTTCGAATGTCGCGATGCCGCCGATACCGGATCCGAAATAAACGCCTGTCCTTTCCGGATCAAAATGACCTTCGATGCCGCTGTCTTCCACAGCCTGCACCGCGGCGGCAAGACCCATCTGAACATTTCTGTCGGCTTTTCTGATCTCGGATTTTTCCATGTACTGTTTCGGGTCGAAATCCTTGACCTCAGCAGCGATCTGCACAGCAAAATCCGTAGGATCAAACAGCGTGATCGGTCCGATCCCCAGTTCTCCCGCGAGCAGATTCTTCCAGAGGGTATCTACATCATTTCCCAGCGGTGTGATCGCGCCGAGTCCGGTAACAACAACTTTTCTTTCCATATTAACTCTCCTGATTACATCGCGATGCCGCCGTCGACCTTTACGACTTCGCCTGTGATATACGCAGCCTTATCCGACGCGAGGAAGAAAATCAGATCAGCAACTTCCTCTGCTGTTCCCATCCTCTTCATCGGGATGGCTGCCGCCAGTTTATTATTCTTGCTCAGGTTTGCGGTCATATCTGTCGCGATGAAGCCCGGCGCTACCGCGTTGCAGCGCACGCCTCTGCTGACCAGCTCCTTGGCTGTAGACTTGGTAAGACCCACGACGCCTGCTTTGGATGTACTGTAGTTTGCCTGTCCCGCGTTGCCGATAAGTCCGGATACCGACGAAACATTGACGATGCTTCCGCCCTTCTGCTTGATGAAGTACGGAGTGCAGTGGCGGATCATGTTGAAGGTTCCCTTCAGGTTGACGCGGATAACAGCGTCGAACTGATCCTCTTTCATCATGGCGATCAGACCGTCTCTGGTGATGCCTGCGCAGTTGATCAGAATATCGATGGTTCCGAATTCAGCGATGATGTCCGCTACCGTCTGCTTCGCAGCTTCGAAATCAGAAACATCCATGCGGATCGCCTTTGCCTTTACGCCAAGCGCCTCGATCTCACTGCAGACCGCCGCAGCTGTCTCTTCCGGATCCATGTGAATGATCACCACATTTGCTCCGTCCGCCGCCAGCTTCAATGCTGTCGCTTTGCCGATACCGGATCCCCCGCCTGTAACGACGGCTGTTTTTCCGTTAAGCATTTGTCTTCACTCCTTCCACTGTCTTCTGAAGACTTTCCATATCATTGACATGGTACATCTTCACATCCTTTGAGATGCGTGTGATCATCGATGTAAGGGCCTTTCCCGGGCCGAGCTCGATAAAGGTGTCAACGCCTTCATCGATCATATTGCGCACCAGTTTTTTCCAGTACACAGGATTGATGATCTGCTCCTGCAGGAGGACACGCGCGTCGCCTTCATAAGGGCAGGCTGTCCGGTTCGAATAGACCGGGATCTCCGCGTCCTTGATCTCAGCCCTGGCAAGGACCTCTCCGAATTCTTTCGCCGCGTCATTCATATAAGGAGAATGGAACGCGCCGCTTACATCCAGGATCTTCGCAAGTCCCTTCGCGGCCTTGACGTCTTCGCGCAGCTGCAGCAGCTGCTCCTTGTCCCCCGCGACGGAAACCTGTCCGTCACTGTTGTAATTGACCGGATAAAGATCCGGGTACTTGCTGCAGATTTCCTCAACTGTTTCATCCGGGAGCTTGAGTACAGCGGCCATGCCGGTCTCATGAGCCTCGGACGCGATCTGCATGAGGCGTCCGCGCTCGCTGACAAGCTGAGCGCCTTCCTCTGCGGAGAAAGCGCCGGCATACGCCAGTGCCGCCAGTTCTCCCAGAGAGTAGCCGGCTGTCATATCCGCCTTGATTCCCTGATCCTCCAGCGCTGCTGCCATGGCAAGATCCACGGTATATACGCAGGGCTGTGTGTTCTTTGTTTCCATCAGCTCCGCCGCGTCAGCTTCAAAGCACTGTCTGGAAGTTCCGGGACGGACCGCGTCGATGCGCGCGAAAATATCCGCCGCTGCAGGAACCGCTTCACAGACATCCTTTCCCATGCCGGGCGTCTGCGCTCCCTGTCCCGCGAATACAAATGCTATTTTACCCATTCCGCAAGCCTCCGTAAGTTCTTTTCGCAGTCCTGCATGAGGTCCTTCAGGATCTCCTCGCAGGTCTGTTCCTGATTTACCATGCCGGCAATCTGGCCTGCCAGGAAGCATCCGTCCTTCTCATTGCCGTCGACTACAGCCTGACGGAGTCTTCCGGCCGCGAAAGCATCCAGTTCTTCATCAGAGATGTCCGTATACTCGATCTTCGCGTATTCTCTCGCAAACGCGTTGCGGATGCTTCTGACCGGGTGTCCCAGACGTCTGCCGGTGACCATAGTCGCTGTATCTCCGGCCTTCAGAACCTTCTTCTTATAGTTTTCATGAATGTTGCATTCCTTTGCTGACAGGAATCTGGTGCCGATCTGCACCGCTTCAGCTCCCAGAGCCAGGGCCGCGGCCATTCCGCGTCCGTCAGCGATACCGCCGGCCGCGATGACCGGAAGATCCACAGCGTCGCAGACCTGCGGCACAAGAGCCATAGTCGTCAGCTCGCCGATGTGGCCGCCGCTTTCACCGCCCTCAGCGATAACAGCGGTCGCGCCGGATCTCGCGGCAAGCTTGGCGAATGTGACGGAGGGAACCACGGGGATAACCTTGATTCCTGCGTCCAGCCACATTTTCATATATTTGGTCGAATTTCCCGCGCCGGTTGTGATGACTTTCACACCTTCATCAACAGCGATCTGCGCGACTTCATCCGCAAACGGGCTCAGGAGCATGATATTAAGGCCAAAGGGCTTACTGGTAAGTTCTTTGGCCTTTTTGATCTGTTCTCTGACATAGGTCCCGTCCGCGTTGCCCGCAGCGATGATACCGAGACCGCCCGCGTTGGAAACGGCTGCTGCCAGTTCCGCGTCAGCGATCCACGCCATACCACCCTGAAACACAGGATACTCGATCCCCAGCATTTCAGCTATGTTACCTTTTTTCATATTTTTTAGCCTTCCATCTTTTCTTCTACGAATTTAACAAGCTCATCGATGTTTTCCAGGTCTCTGTCAAGATCCAGCTGGATTCCCAGCTTCTCTTCCAGTTCCATGACCAGCTCTACTGCATCCAGAGAATCGATTCCCAGACTTTCGAATGTGGACTCACGGGTGATTTCCTCTTTGTCGCAATCCAGATGTTCTGCTACTACCTCTGCAATCTGATCAAATAACATGTTTCCTACCTCTTTCTTCTCAACTGATTAAAACTTGTACTGCAACGTATGCACAGGTCCGAAACCGGACCCGTATATTTCGTTTTCCTAACAGTTAGATTTCCTAACTGTTATAACCATACCATATATAGTGGAGTGTGTCAACCTTCTATCCATCGAGGGAAGGCTTCCGCCCTACCGCTTCTCCGCTTCCTCCGCGAAAGCCATCAGCTGCTGCCGTTCTTCATCGGTCAGCTTCATCTTCTCGCAGATCACCTGAAGTCTGTCTTTGGGGATCACAAATTCACCGTCGACGCACAGGCGCGTAAAGTCTCCCGCCTGAATACCGCTTCTGCTGAAGGTGATCTCGCCGCTCGCGATCTTGCGGTCATAGATCCTCATGAATACCTGCGCGAATGTCGCCATAGCCGCTGCCTTTCCTAACCGCCGATCACCTGATCCTCCACCAGGATCTCAACTCCGACATTATACTTCGCCTTCAGCTCTCCGAGATCCGCGAAATGCGGCTGCTCCGTATGCTTCTTCTGCGCGTCCCTGCTTTCCCACTGCTCCCACAGGAACATGGTGTTGTCGCTGTCCGCGGGATAATAGTAATTGTAGCGGATGCATCCTTCCTCGGCCCGGGACTTCTCAATGATGCCTTTCTCGCAGACCTCGCGGAAATACGCGTCTCTGGCCTCGCTGTCCGCCAGCGTATATGTCACATAATAGTTCGTCATGCTTTCTGACTCCTTTCCCAGTTTACTCTTTATCTCCCGGCAGAGC
>CADBRP010000185.1 GCA_902797095.1 uncultured Eubacteriales bacterium
AACGTGGAAACGCTGGCGAATGTGCCTCAGATCATCCTGAACGGAGCCGGCTGGTTCACAGGAATAGGATGCGAAGGAAACAGCGGAACCAAGGTATTCGCCCTCGGCGGAAAAATCGAGAACACCGGCCTTGTGGAGGTTCCGATGGGAACGTCCCTTCGTGAGATCGTGTATGATATCGGCGGCGGCGTCGCGGACGGGATGACATTCAAAGCCGCGCAGACCGGCGGGCCTTCCGGCGGCTGCATCCCCGCGGAGTATATCGACGCTTCCATGGATTTTGACTCCCTGACGAAGCTCGGGACCATGATGGGTTCCGGAGGGCTGATCGTTATGGCGGAGGATTCCTGCATGGTCGACATCGCCAAGTTCTTTCTGGACTTCACGGTGGATGAATCCTGCGGCAAGTGTCCTCCCTGCCGGATCGGGACAAAGCGCATGCTGGAGATCTGCACGAAGATCACAGAAGGACGCGGAAGCACAGAAGATCTGGAGAACCTGGAGGATCTGGCGTTTACCATCAGCAACGGCGCGCTGTGCGGGCTGGGGCAGTCAGCGCCGAACCCGGTCATGTCCACACTGAAATATTTCAGGGACGAATACGAGGCTCATGTCATAGAGAAGAAGTGTCCGGCCGGCGTATGCAAGTCCATGATCCGCTACATCATCTTCGCGGAGACCTGCAAGCGCTGCGGAATCTGCAAGAAGAACTGTCCTGCCGGCGCGATCACCGGCGACAAGGATCATCCGTATGTCATCGATCAGGACAAGTGCGTCAAGTGCGGCATCTGCCTGAGCAAGTGTCCGTTCAAGTCGATCCTGAAGAACGCGTAAGGGGTGAGGAAGAAAACAATGAAAAGAGTACATGTGACAATAGATGGCATGGATGTGTACGTGCCGGAAAACTACACGATCCTGGAAGCTGCAAAAGAGATCAATATCTCGATCCCTTCGCTGTGCTTTCTGAAGGATGTATCCGAGCTGGGCTGCTGCCGGATGTGCGTGGTCGAGATCGAGGGCAGCAAGGCGCTGCAGGCGGCATGCGTTTACAAGGTAAAGGACGGCATGCGCGTCAGAACGCATTCGCCCAGGATCATGAAGGTCAGAAGAACGAATCTGGAGCTGATCCTTTCGAATCACAAGACCTCCTGCCTGACCTGCGACAGATCCAATCAGTACAGCTGCGAGCTGAGGAATCTGGCCAATGAACTGCACGTCAACCGCGTGCGCTTCGGCAATGACGACAAGACTCTGCTTCCGCTGGATGTCGGCGTGTCCATCGTACGGGATCCGAACAAGTGCATCCTCTGCAGGAGATGCGTCAGCGTATGCAAGAACATCCAGACGGTGGGCGTGATCGATACGATCAACCGCGGTTTTGACACCGTGATCGGCGGTCCCTTCAACATGAGCCTGGAGGAAACTCCCTGCGTGAACTGCGGACAGTGCATCAACTATTGCCCGGTCGGGGCGCTTTCAGAGCGCGACGATACAGAGCAGGTATGGGACGCACTGTATGATGAGGATAAATACGTCATCGTGCAGACCGCGCCGGCGGTCCGCGCCGCGCTGGGCGAGGAATTTCGCATGCCCATCGGGGAGGCAGTGACCGGAAAGATGGTCACCGCGCTGAAGATGATGGGATTCAACAATGTATTCGATACGGACACCGGCGCCGACCTGACGATCATGGAGGAAGGGACCGAACTGATCGACCGGCTGAGAAGCGGCGGAAAGCTCCCGCTGATCACATCCTGCTCCCCGGGCTGGATCAAATTCTGCGAGCATAATTATCCGGACATGCTGGAGAATCTGTCCACCTGCAAGTCGCCGCACCAGATGTTCGGCGCGATCCTGAAGACATATTACGCGGAAAAGCAGGGAATCGACCCGAAGAAAATGGTCGTGGTTTCCGTCATGCCCTGCACCGCGAAAAAGTTCGAAAGCAGGCGTCCTGAAATGGAAGCCGGAGGACTCCGGGATGTGGACATCGTTATCACAACCAGAGAGCTGGCCAGAATGATAAAGGACATCGGCATTGATTTTCCGGATCTGCACGACAGCGAATTTGACGATCCCTTCGGCAGAGCCACCGGAGCCGGACACATTTTCGGCACGACCGGAGGCGTTATGGAGGCCGCGCTCCGTACGGTCACTGACCTTCTGACGGGGACGCCTACAGACAGTTTTGAATATGAGGCTGTCCGCGGCATGGAGGGAGTCAAGATCGTAAATGTTGAAGCGGGGAATGTAAAACTGCGGGCGGCTGTGGCCCACGGTCTCGGAAACGCCAGAAAGCTCATGGACGCTGTCCGCGCGGGCGAGCACTTCGACTTCATCGAGGTCATGGCCTGTCCCGGCGGCTGCATCAACGGCGGCGGCCAGCCTTTGCAGGCGGCTGACATCAGGAACTGGATGGACCTGAGGGAGAAGAGAGCGAAGGCGCTGTACTCTGAGGATTCGAAATCCTTCCGCAGGAAATCCCACAACAATCCTGCCATCAAGAGGCTCTATAAGGATTATCTGGGCATGGCGGGAGGAAGCCGGGCGCACCAGCTTTTGCATACACATTACGAAAAGAGGGATAATTATTAAACCCGCGGGACGCGCCGCAAAGAGTTTCTTATGAGAAACAACAAAAAGTTCGACAATTATTTCACAAAATAAGCAAACTAATGCATTCCAATGCTCCTGTCTTTGTGCTACAATGCTTTACAAGAGTGAAAAAGATATTTTTTTAACAATGTTTAAAAACCATTCAGTAATAAAACGTTAAATATCACAAGCACTGCAATCCAAAAGGAGGAAAAGGGACAAAAAATGAGCAGATTGGAATTCAAGCAGAAAGACCAGGCCCAAAAGCAGGTTGAGATCCTGTACGGAGATCTCGAACGCCGGGTCGCGGCAAGCCCGCCGAGCCAGTGTCCGGTGGACATGACCGTGTCATTTCTTCGGCTGTGTCAGGCGCAGTCCTGCGGAAAGTGCGTGCCCTGCCGTGTCGGCATCGCGCAGATGATCAACCTGATGACAGGTATCCTGAGCCTGAACGAGCAAAGTCAGATGAAGGATCTGGAATTGCTGGAAAGAACAGCGGAGGGTATCATGTACAGCTCCGACTGCGCGATCGGATCAGAAGCCGGACGGATGGTGCTCAAGAGCATCGAAAGTTTCCGCGGGGATTACCTGTCCCACGTGGCAAACAACCGCTGCGATCCTAAGCTCCGCGACTTTCGTCATTCCATTCCCTGCGTGGCCAAGTGCCCCGCGGAGGTTGATATTCCGGGATACATCTCGCTGGTCAAAGACGGCCGCTATGATGACGCTGTCCGCCTGATCAGAAAGGACAACCCGTTCCCGACGGTCTGCGCGCTGATCTGCGAGCATCCCTGC
>CADBRP010000186.1 GCA_902797095.1 uncultured Eubacteriales bacterium
GCGCTGAGAAGGCTGTCCATCTGCTCCGCGTCCAGAGTCGTCGGAGTCCCGCCCCCGATGTAGACGGATTCGATCCTGAAGCCGTCCTTCTCAGCAGCCTCTCCGGCATAACGGATCTCCCTGTGCAGCGCCTCAAGATATCTGCGGATCTCCTCCTCCCCCTTCTGGTTGGATGTGAAGGAGCAGTACAGACACCTTGTCGGGCAGAACGGGATACCGATATAAAGAGAAAGTCCTCTCTTCGGGGGATCTCCCGCCATCATTCTCTGATATTCGAGGATCTCCGCTGTGAGCGCCGCTTTCTCAGGATGCAGGAGATACCTTTCCATCAGAATCTCCCTTACCCGGCGCATCGCTTCTTCAGACGCCACCTCGCCGTCTTCGGCCATCTCCGGGTATTCTTTTTTAAGAAGTTCAAAAGCCAGCTTCACGGGACGGATCCCGGTCAGGATCCCCCACTTCGGCTTCTTTCCGGTCGCCTCCGCGAGGTCCCTGTAAATGCGGCGCTTCAGTTCATCAGCATCGCCGCCGTAAACGTATTCCAGCTTCCGCAAAGGCTGGCCGGAGGATTCATCCTCCCCGGATTCCGGCGTCTTGTCCGCCATGCGGTATTCCCCCGGCTGAAGGAACACCTTGATAAGCTCTTCATAAGGGTTCTGTTTCTCCGTCCCCCTGATCTTAATATCAAACAAAAGGATTGTGTCCTTTCTCAAAGCCTATATTCGTGGGGCCCATATGTCCCGGATAGACCGCCGTCTCATCCGGAAGCGGCCAGAGCTTTGTATGGATGGATTCCGCCAGCGCGCTGAACGAGCATCCGGGGAAGTCCGTCCTTCCGATCGAGCTCTGGAACAGGGTGTCCCCGCTGAACAGAACGTTTTCTTCTTCGATATATACGCACATCCCGCCGGGCGAATGACCCGGGGTGAAGAAAAACTTCAGCTCCAGGCTTCCGACAGTCAGCGTATCTCCCTCTTTCACCTTCAGGTCCGGGCTGATCGATACTGGCTGCCCGAACTGGGCGCTCATGTTGAAACTGCTGTCCATGAGCATTTCAGATTCCTTCTCGTGGGCGACGACCTTCGCGCCGGGAAAATCCTTAAGAAGCGCCTGAACGCCCAGAATATGGTCCGCGTGTCCGTGGGTAAGGATCACATATTCAAGATCCGCACCGGTAGACATAATATGGTTTTTCATCTGTTCGTTCCAGCCGCCCGGATCCACGATGAATCCTTTGCCGGTCTTCTCGTCCAGCACATAATACGTGTTGACAGCAAGCGGTCCGCTTGGCATATTCGTGATCTGCATGGTTTCTCCTCTCAGAAGTTCTTGTGGCTGTCCAGCAGGATGGTAACCGGCCCGTCATTCTGAATGTCAACCACCATGTGTGTCCGGAAAACGCCTTCCTCCACATGGATTCCAGCTTCCCTGATGCGTTCAATGGTCATCCTGTACAGCGGATCCGCGTCCTCCGGCCTGGCCGCCTTTGTAAAACCCGGCCTCCTGCCTTTGCGCGCGTCTGCTAAAAGCGTGAACTGGGATATCGCCAGAACTTCTCCTCCTACATCCGCGAGTGACAGATTCAGTTTATCATCTTCATCCTCGAAAATCCGAAGACCTGTGATCTTGTCAGCGATATAGCGCGCGTCCGATTCGTCATCACCGGTCTCCACGCCCAGCAGCACCATGAATCCAGGACCTATCCTGCCGACGGTCTCTCCATCCACGGAAACGCTGCTTTTTGTGACTTTCTGTATTACTGCTCTCATATTATCACACCTGTATCAGGCTGTTATTTCTGAACTCAGCTCCGGTACGCGTCCATAATGCCAGGCACGTTCCGAAGAGATCTGCAGATCTTCTCGACCTGCGCCCTGTCATGAATGGAAAGAGTCAGATCCATGCGGATCGTTTCATCCCTTCCCGCTCTCGCGTTCAGGCCGGCGATATGCACGTCCATATCCTCGCATATCTTCGAAATATCGGAGAAGATCCCCTTCTGGTCCTTTGCCAGAAGCGCGATGGTGCTGTTGTAGCCTTTCTCCATCATGGACGGATCCCACTGCACTTCTATGCAGCGCTTCTGGTCCTCTTCGCTGAGTGACTTGACATTGTCGCAGTCCACGCGGTGGACCGTGATTCCCCTGCCCTTGGTTATGAACCCGATGATATCATCTCCGGGAACAGGCCTGCAGCAGCGCGCCAGAGTGATCAGCAGATTATCCACGCCGTCTACGACGATTCCTGTTGAATCAACAGACCGCTGCGAATGCTCCTGCCTCTTCTGGACCTTTTCGCCGATCTGGTTCAGGTCCTCCATAAGGGATTTTTCCTTCGCGGCCTCTTCCTGCCTTCCAGCTTCCTCTTCGTACTGAAGGATCGTGTTCAGGACCCTGCTCTGGAAGTTGCCGCCGTAGCTCAGCTGCGTGAAGAGCTCGTCCTGATCCTTAAAGCCCATTTCCTTCGCTACCCTGTTCAGGTTCGCGTTTGTCAGCAGCTGCTTCGGATCATGGCTCTTCTTGCGCAGATACTTGTCAAACATGTCCTTGCCCTTGTCGACAGCGTCATTTCTGTTCTCACGCTTGAGCCACTGGCGGATCTTATTTCTGGCGGAGCTGCTTTTCGCGATCTTGAGCCAGTCAATGCTTGGGCCCGCCGCGTTGGGCGAGGTTACGATTTCAATGATATTTCCGTTTTCCAGCGGATGGTCAATGGTGACCATCTTGCCGTTGACCTTCGCGCCGACGCATCTGCAGCCGACATCCGTATGGATCTTGAACGCGAAATCCAGAGGCGTTGAACCCGCCGGAAGCTCGATAACATCTCCCTGCGGGGTAAAAACGAATACCTGAGAGGAAAAGAGATCCATCTTCAGGGATTCCATGAATTCTCTCGGATCGTTCACATCCTTCTGCCATTCAAGCGCCTGACGAAGCCAGGACAGCTTTACTTCTTCGGAGTCGTTGCTTACTCCCTCTTTGTATTTCCAGTGGGCCGCGATACCGTATTCAGCGATACGGTGCATCTCATATGTCCGGATCTGGATCTCAAACGGCTTTCCCGCGTCGCCGATCACAGTCGTATGAAGCGACTGGTACATGTTCGGCTTCGGCATCGCGATATAGTCCTTGAACCGTCCGGGGATAGGCCGCCACATCGTATGCACAAGACCCAGCACCGCGTAACAGTCACGTACGGTCTCCACGATGATCCGGACCGCCATCAGGTCGAAGATCTCGTCGATATTCTTGTGCTGGTATTTCATCTTTTTATAGATGCTGTAGAAGTGCTTTGATCTGCCGTAGATCTCATACTTGATGCCGATCTCATCGAGGGACTTCTTCATTTCGCTGATGATGCCCTCTATGGCGTCCTCTCTGGCTTCCTTCCGTTCACTGACCTGCTCAGCAAGATCGTAGTACGCTTCAGGCTCCAGGAATTTCAGTGCGATATCCTCAAGCTCCATCTTCATGGAGTAGATACCGAGCCTTGCGGCCAGAGGAGCGTAGATATCCAGAGTTTCCTGGCACTTCTCAACGATCTTGTCATGGGTCATATAGTTGATGGTGCGGAGATTATGAAGACGGTCCGAGAGCTTTATGATCAGCACGCGGATATCCTTTGACATGGCAAGGAACATCTTCCGGAGATTCTCTACCTGCCTTTGCTCCTTGCTCTCGAATTTCAGGGAGCCCAGCTTGGTAACGCCGTCGACCAGAAGGCCGACCTCCTCGCCGAAGTCGCGGATCAGCTCCTCCTTGGTGTAGGGAGTGTCTTCCACGGCATCATGAAGCAGCCCCGCAACGATGGTCTCCTCATCCATGCCAAGATCCGCCAGGATCTCGGCGACCGCCATCGGATGGATGAGGTATGGCTCACCGGATTTGCGAAGCTGCCCTCTGTGCATCTCCTCCGCAATGTCATAGGCCCGTTCGATCAGTCCCATGTCATAGTTTCTGTTGTAGCTGAGTATCGTATCCAGGAATTCAGACTTTTTCTTCATCGCACCTCTTTCCGCGCCTCTCTGAATCTTTTCGGGATCTACAGACGGAACGTGTCGTCGTCATCAGTACGGGGCGCGCTCTTCTTTCCGGCGTTTCCCTTCACATACCTCTTCGAACGGCGCTTTCCGCTGCTGTTCTTATCTGAAGCGGTCTTTGCGGCCGCCTTCTCTGCATTTTCCGCGGCGGGAACATTTTCTGCCGCTGTTTCTCCGGCTTCCTTTACGGCCGCGGCGGCATCCTTCGGGATCTGGCTTTCCGCTTCCGCCTTCACACCGGCTTCTTCAGCGGGAATCTCTTCCAAAGTCTGGCCGGGCAGCTGTCCTGCCTTTTTGGCTTCCCTGGCCTCTTTCTTCGCCTGCTTCTGCGCCAGCTTGATCTGACGCTCATATTTCGAAACCTTTCCGATCGTGCTGAACTCATAATACAGCGGCGAGCATACGCAGATCGAGGAATATGTACCTGCCAGAACACCGACCATCAGAGGCAATACGAACTCGCGGATCGCGGAACCTGCCATGATCAGCATCGGAATCATAACGATGCTGGTAGTCAGGGACGTCATGAGGGATCTTCCCAGAGTCTGGGTTATGCTTCGGTCGATCGTTTCAACCAGTTCGCCTCTCTTCATATACCGCAGGTTTTCTCTGATACGGTCGAAAATAACGATAGTATCGTTGATCGAGTAACCTACTACGGTCAGGATACCCGCGATAAACGGGTTGTTTACCGTGATATGGAATATCGCGTAGAAGGAAAGCATGATCAGAACGTCATGCAGAACGCCCAGCATAGACGCCGCGCCGAATCTCCACTGGCGGAACCGTATCCTGATATAGATCAGCATGCACAGCGCCGCGATGACGATAGCCAGGATCGCGTTGTTCCGGAGCTCCTTTCCGATGGATCCGCCGAACAGCTCCTGTGCCACAACATCCTCATCAGTTGTGCCGAAGGCCTCGTTGATGCTGTTGATCACCTTCGCGCGGTCTTCGTTCTCCAGAGCTTCCTTCGTACGGATCACGATTCCGGAATTGTCCGATCCGGAATAGATGATTTCAGGATCCAGATCGTATTCCGCGATCGCTTTCTCAACTTCACTGATCTTGACCTGCTTGCCCATATCCATCTGGATCATGGTGCCGCCGGTAAAGTCGATTCCGAAATTCAGTCCGCGGGCAACGCCGAAGACGAGTCCGATGACCAGGATACCGCAGGAAATGCAGTAGAATATCTTTCTCTTATCCAGCAGTTTCAGCAGGCGGCGGAACTGGAACGATGTGGAACCGTCCTTTCTGATTCCGAAGAAGCCGTATGTGGCGAAACGTCTGCTCTGGGCAAAGAGTCCTACATAAAGCTGCGTGATGATAACGGCAGTAAAGATACTGACGATGATACCTACCATGAATGTGAAAGCGAATCCCTTGACCGAGCTTGTGCCGATCTCATACAGGATAACAGCCGCGATAAGCGTGGTGACCTGAGAGTCGACGATGGATGTCAGCGCCCTCTTGTATCCGGTCTCTGTCGCTACGCGTATGCTTCGTCCCGCGGATATCTCCTCACGTATACGCGAGAAGATGATTACGTTCGCGTCAACAGCCATACCTACGGCGATAATGATGCCGGCGATGCCGGGCAGCGTCAGTACGACTCCCATCAGGGACATGATATTCAGAACGATGACGACATAGAAAGCCAGCGCGAGGTCAGCCGCGATACCGAGTCCTCTGTAGGCGATAAGCATCAGCAGAAGGATCAGCCCGAAGCCGATCAGACCTGCGTAAACGCTCATTTCCAGCGCGTTATATCCGATCTTCGCCGACTGAACGGAAGAGGTGACCTCCGTCAGCGAGATCGGCAGGCTGCCGCCGCGGATCAGAGCGGCCAGGTTTGAAGCCTCCTCCTGGGAGAAGCCGCTTCCGCCGCCTGTGATCGTGCAGTTTCCTGACGGGATGGGTTCCTTGACATCCGGAGCGGAGATGATCTGATCATCCAGCACGATTGCGATCGCGCCTCCGTCCACTCCCTCGATCGTGGAAGTAACCTCATCGTTATATGCTTTTTTAGTTGCCTCATAGAAGGCGTCCGCGCCCTCACTGTCAAAGGCAAGATTGACGGCGTATCCAGTGGAATTATTGTCCCGCTCCGCCTGAGCGTCCTTGACGTTGCTTCCGTCAAGCACCTCTGTGCCGTCAGCGAGAATAAATGTCAGCTGCGCGGTCCGTCCGATCTGTTCTATCGCCTCTTCGGCGTCAGTCGCTCCCGGCAGCTCTACTCTGATTCTGTTTTCACCTTCAATGGTAACCGTCGGTTCAGAGAGGCCCATTTCATTGACACGCCGTTCAATGACAGCCTGAGTCTGTTCCATGACAGTGCGCCTGTCCTCTTCGGAGCTGTATTTGGCAAGCTCTTTCTTGTCAGCTTCCAAGACGACGTAAACGCCGCCCTTGATGTCCAGTCCAAGCCCCATCCTGTCTTTGATCGGTGCTATCGGCCCGATTCCCTTTACCGTGACAAACCATCCGAAAGCGATGATGATCACAAAAATAATGGACAGGACTCTTCTTACGTTATAACTCATTTTTTCCTCCGGCAGAATACATTGATTTTATAATGCTTCACGCAAAGACATTATGTTTCATTGTACTTCTTTTTATGGATTCATACAAGGTTAAACCTGTTCTTTTAACGGTCTTCGGCCTGTTTTTCAGGCCTGCGGACAAAATAGCATAAAGAGACGGCATACTACCGTCTCTTCAGATCATTTTTAATGGCGGAAATATCCGGCACACCTGGAAGACATGCCTATTCCTCAATAGCCTCAGCTGCCGCTTCCGCTGCTTCTGCCGCTTCGGGAGCTTCCGCTGCTTCAGGAGCTTCTGTCTGCTCCGGAACGATCGCGGTCTCCTCTGCCTTTTCCTCAGCCGCTTCCGGCTCTTCATTGACAGGAGCCGCCTTCTTCATGCGTTTCGGCTTCGCCTTGCGGGCTTCCTTTTCTTCCGCGCCGCCGATCTCATCAAACTCATCAGCAGATGCCTTGTTATGTTCCTTGCCTTCGCTGACTACCTTGGAGATGCCCCATCTCATGATCTCCATCTTGGTCTTGTCCGGACCAACCTGGATGATGACGGTCTCGTCCTTGGTTCTGACGATACGGCCGCAGAAACCTCCGATCGTTACGACTTCATCGCCGACTCCGAGGCTGTTCCTCATCGCGGTGGTTTCCTTTTCTCTCTTCTTCTGAGGACGGATCATGAGGAAATACATGATTACGATCAGAAGAATAAGAGGAATCAGTGTTACCATTGAGCCATTCATAAAAATTTACCTCCCGGGTTTCATAGAATGATCTTTCTTTATCATGGTGCCGGCGGTGGGGCTCGAACCCACACGGTGTCGCCACCACGGGATTTTGAATCCCGCACGTCTGCCAGTTCCATCACGCCGGCACAATGTAGGTATTATAGCATTATACCGTTACGATTTCAAGTTCTTCGTCCTTGATTTTCTCCATGCGCTTGCGGGCTATCAGGCGGTACATTACAGGGATCACGAGAAGTGTCGTGAGAGTCGCGTAGATCAGGCCGCCGATGCATACCAGAGCCACCGGCTGAACCATTTCTGCGCCGTTTCCAATGCCCAGAGCAAGCGGCACAAGTCCCAGCACCGTGGTGACCGCGGTCATGATTACCGGCCGCATGCGCACAGCTCCGGCGTTTATGATCGCCTCATCCATTTTCATGCCCTCCAGACGGAATCTGTTGATGCAGTCAACCAGCACTATAGCGTTGTTTACAACGATTCCCATGAGCATGACGAATCCCATCATCGATACGACGCTCAGCACGCGTCCTGTTATCAGAAGCGATATCATGCCCCCTGTGAAAGCCAGCGGAATGCAGAAGATTATGATCAGAGGAGAACGTATCGACTGGAACTGCGCCACCATGATCAGATAAACCAGCAAAAATCCGATGATCAGCATCAGGATCATCTGCTTCATGGAATGCATGATCTCCTCGTTCTGCCCTCCGAAATCGATCCTCACGCCTGATTCGACGAGACCCTCATCGTGGATGATCTTCTGCAGATTCGCGGTCACCTTGGTGATATTGTAACCTTCCCTGACCGAGGCGCTGATGGAGGCGCTCCGTTTCTGCCCGTCGTGATCGATGCTGCTTAAGGAGGCGTCCTTTTTGATCGAAGCGATCCTGTCGAGGCTGACTTCCTCCTTTGTGCCGTCTTTCCTGTCGGCAACGAGCTTCAGATCCTCAAGCTCCTCCTTCGTAAATCCGGACGACGCGTTCTCAATGCTGACCTCGATATTCGTTCCGGAACGCTTCAGCGTAGTCGCGGACTTTTCCTTCTGCAGCTTAGCGGAGATCTGCTGATATACCTGGGCGACAGTAAATCCCTCCTCCATCGCCAGGTTTTTGTCTACGCTGATGTGGATCTCTTCAGTCTTGTTTTCCGTGATATCAGACACGTTTTCAAGAGAACGGATCTTTCCCATCCGTTTTTCGATCTTTTCAGCGCTTTCGCGAAGAGCGTCAAGATCGTCCGAATACAGCTTGATCCCTATATCAGTCGCTCCCATATAGGACGTCATATCCATGTCCGCGGATGTCTGGATGGTGCAGCCGTATTTCTTCTCGAAAGCCTTCATGATCTTCACGATCTTCGACGCGTTCTCCACCTTGCTCTCATCCATCACGATATACATTGTCGTGTTTGTGACGTCCGTGTCAACGCCGGAGAGACCCATAACCCCGGCGGTCTCCGATGAAAGCATCGCGCCGGCTGTCTCCACTCCGTCGACCTTCCTGACCGCTTCCATGATCTCGTCATTTACCGCGGCCGTTTCCTCAATAGTGGAGTCTTCCGGCATCTGGATATCCGCTGAGATCTGAGGCGTGCTCATGGCAGGCATATACTCAAAGCCCCGGGTCAGAAGTATTCCGGACGAAGCGAGCAAAAGCAGGAAAGCCCCGATCAGCACCCACTTTTTATGGCTGAGGCTCCACGCCGCAGCCCTGCGGTATGTTCGTACGATCCTTCCCTTCTGCCCCATGACCGTTTTTCCGGGTTTTCTGACCAGCATGCCTTTCGCCATCGCCGGCACCAGCGTCAGGGCTATCATAAGGCTGGCGAGAAGCGAATATGTTACGGTAAGCGCCAGATCCATGAAAATATCCCTCGTCATGCCGTCCACAAAGATGATCGGCACGAATACGCAGATGGTTGTCAGCGTGGAGGCTGTGATGGCTCCCGCGACCTGAACGGCGCCGGAAACCGCCGACTGCACGAGGGAATAGCCCATGCTGCGCAGACGGTACGTATTCTCTATTACTACGATCGAGTTGTCCACCAGCATGCCAACGCCGATGGCAAGGCCGGACAGAGAGATCATATTCAGCGTAACGCCGGAGAAGTACATCATGGCGAGAGCGAATACGACACTGACCGGGATGCTGACCGCCGTAATGACAGTCGGACGTATATCCCGCAGGAAGAACAGCAGTATCAGAATTGCCAGGACAGCGCCGATCAGAAGATTGCGCAGCACGGAATTGATAACGATGCTGATATATTCTCCCTGGTCCATGAGCGCTGTGAAATGAAGGCCTTTATACTGCTTTTCAAGTTTATTGAACTGATCGTGGATGTTGTCAGCGACCTCCGCGGTGGCGTAGGCGGACTGACGGGTAAAGCTCAGAAGAACACCGTTTTCTCCGTTTATCCTGGCATAGCTCTCATCATCAGCTGAAGCGGGAACTACATCCGCGATATCGCTTACCCTTATCGGGTCTATCCCGTCGATATCCAGGTCGAACAGCACCAGGTTGTTCATTTCATCCTTATCGGCTATCTTGTCGCCGACGCTGACCAGGATCTCCGCCTCCCCATCAGTCACATAACCGGCAGGCATGCTGAAATTCTGGGCCGCGAGGATCGCGGAAACGTTTTCCATGGTGATGATGTTGTCCAGATCCGCTCCGTCAAGCGCGGCCTCACGGGTGTCCTCGATCTCCTTCAGCGTGTTTTCCAGCTGGCTGATGGTCATATCCAGGGTTCCCTGGGCTGAAGCGAGATCAGAATATGAATTCCCGAGATCAAAATTCAAGGCAGCTTCCTGTTCTGACGCCTGATCGAGTCCCTCCTCTATCTTGGCGATGCTGTCATCTATCTGTTTGATTCCTTCGTCTATTTCATTCAGGGTCTTATCTGAGCTCAGGTTCTCTATGGTCTCATCCAGTATGCGTTTGTTTTCCTCAGGGGTTTTGCTGCTGTCATAGCTGCCGGACTGCTTCAGCGCTTCCTCGGCCTGATTGCGTATCGTCTCATTGTCAGAATTCAGACCTGCCTGGATAGCCTGCAGCTGCGGAAGATTGTCACGCGCGGCAAGGAACTGGTCCTTCTTTGACTGCAGCTCGCTCTTCTTTACCTGAAGCCCGGCTTTGTTCGTCAGAAGCTGACCTTTGGTATCGGCGATCTTATCAGCGGCGTCCTGCGCCCCTTCAGTGACCTTCTTTTTCCCCTTTGTCACCTTCTTCTTTCCGCTTTTCGCGGAGTTGATGCCTTTCTTTACCTTGCTCTTTCCGTCGTCGATCTCGGCGTTGATCTTATCCTTTACCCTCTGGTTCAGTTCATCGATTTTCTCCTGATCCAGCACGATCTGAAGCCCGTCATCGATCATGCCCATAGCAGACACCGCGGCTACGCCCTCGGTTCCCTCCAGCGGGGTCAGCAGCTCGTCACGGGTAAGAACAGACACTTCCTCAGTGGATTTGTCCTTCATGGAGACAGCCGCGACAACGACCGGCATCATATCCAGGTTTATCTTCATTACAACGGGGGTTCCGGCGGATTCCGGCAGCTGATCGCGGATCTGCTCGATCTTATCCCTGATATCCACGGAAATCGAGTCCATGTTCACATCATCCGAAAACTCCAGCGTGACCATCGAATAATTGTCCGCGGAAGTGGATGTCAGGTTTTTCATGTTGGGAAGGGTCGCCAGCTGTTTTTCCAGCGGGATCGTGATCTCGTTCTCCGCCTCTTCGGCGCTCGCGCCCGGATCTGTGGTCATTACGATCACATAGGGCGTATCGATGCTCGGGAAAAGGTCCGGGGTCATTTTGTACAGAGAAACACCGCCGAAGATCAATACGATAACAACGGCGACAAAAATAGTGAATGGCTTTTTGACACTGAATCCGGAAAGCATTGACGCTTTTCCTTTCTCTTAATACAAACGCCGGGCTGACATGGAATATTATACGAAACTGAAATCGCAAATTCAACATGATGATAAAACAGACGGCCCTTTCGGGTCGTCTGTGATTCTCATGGTGCGGCCTACCGGACTTGAACCGGTACGGTCTCCCACACGCCCCTCAAACGTGCGCGTCTGCCAATTCCGCCAAGGCCGCA
>CADBRP010000187.1 GCA_902797095.1 uncultured Eubacteriales bacterium
AGATCCGAACATGATCGAAACGGCGGAGATCATACGCGAGAAGGGAACGAACCGCAGCAAATTCTTCCGCGGGCAGATCGATAAGTACACTTGGGTAGAGGCGGGTTCGTCCTACCTGCCCAGCGAACTGAACGCGGCTTATCTCTATGCCCAGCTTCTGAAGGCGGAAGAGATTAATAACGACCGGATGAGCTCCTGGAATGAATACTATCAGGCGCTGAAGGATCTCGAGGAAGAAGGATTGGTGTCGCTTCCGCAGATTCCGGAGGGTTGTGTGCAGAATGCCCACATGTTCTACATGAAGGCGAAAGACCTGGAGGAGCGGACGGAGCTGATCTCTTATCTGAAGGAGCAAGGCGTTCAGGCGGTATTCCATTATATTCCGCTGCACAGCGCGCCTGCCGGAAAGAAGTACGGCATCTTCCACGGGGAGGACGTTTACACGACCCGGGAAAGCGAGCGGTTGGTGAGACTGCCTTTGTATTACGGACTGAGTGAGGAAGACCGGAACACCGTGATCCAGGCGGTAAGAGCCTTTTATTCGCAAAAAAGATGAACAGATCGAAACTGAAAATTATATTCCTGCTGCACCTCTTACTGGTGGTTTATTCTCTCAGCGGGATCCTTAGCAAAAAAGCGGGCGGTGAGGCGTTCCTTAGCCCCCGCTTTTGTCTGTTTTACGGAGGAGTGATCCTTCTTCTGGCGCTTTATGCTCTGTGCTGGCAGCAGATTATCAAACGGCTTCCGCTTACGACCGCGTTCGCGAACAAGGCCGTGACCGTGGTCTGGGGCATCATCTGGGGCGCGCTGTTCTTCCATGAGTCTGTGACGCCGGGCAAGGTCATCGGAGCTGCGGTCGTGATCGCGGGCGTCGTTCTGTTCGCGCTTTCTGACGAGAAGGAAGACGAAAAGACGGCCGGAAAGGAGGAGCAGGATGAGTAGAACAGTCCTCTATGCCTGTATTCTTCTTCTGGGCGTGTTTATCAGCGCGGTCTCGCAGGTGATCCTGAAAAAGGCGGCGATTCAGAAACACGGGAGCTTTCTGAAAGAGTATCTGAATCCCCCGGTCATCATCGCCTATGTGATGTTCGTGGCCACAACGCTCCTCTGCGTGCTGGCATATCGGGTCATCCCACTGTCGATGGGCCCGATCCTGGAGGCGACGAGTTATATCTACGTGACGATCTTCGGTGTTCTGATCTTTCATGAACATCTGAACAAAAAGAAAATTCTGGCCCTGGTGCTGATCATCGGGGGCATCGCGATCTATGCGCTGCTGGGGTAACGTATGAAGAAACTGGTTATTATTGGCGCGAACGATTTTCAGAACCGCCTGATCCTGAAGGCGAAAGAGATGGGGTATGAGACCCACGTTTTCGCATGGGCTGCGGGCGATATCGGCGAGCGGACCGCGGATCATTTTTATCCGATAAGTATTACAGAGAAAGAACAAATTCTCGAGGAGTGCCGGAAAATCCGCCCGGAGGGAGTCTGTTCGATCGCCTCGGACCTGGCCACGGTGGCTGTGAATTACGTTTCTGAGAATCTGGGTCTGAATTCCAATGCCTATGAGGCCACGCTGCGCTGCACGAACAAGTATGAGATGCGGAAAGCCATGCTCAGCCACGGCGTGAGTACGCCGAAGTTTGTGAAAGTCGGTGCGGCCGATACCGGCGTTGATTACGCGGCGGCCTCGGCGGATATGGAATTCCCTGTCATCGTGAAGCCTACCGACCGGTCAGGCAGCCGCGGCATCACGAAGGTATACTCCCCGGAAGAACTGGCGCCCGCGGTCGAAGACGCGGTCTCGAATTCGTTTGAGAAGCAGGCTATCATCGAAGAATATCTGGAAGGTGACGAGTACAGCTGCGAGTGCATTTCCTTCCACGGGGAACATCACTTCCTGACGTTCACGAAGAAATACACGACAGGCGCTCCGCATTTCATCGAGACCGGGCATATGGAGCCCTCAGATATCCCGGAGGAGCTGCAGGAGGGTATCCGGCACGAGATCTTCCGCGCACTGGACGCGCTCGGAATCACGGACAGCGCCAGCCATTCGGAGTTTAAGCTGGACGAACAGGGACGCTGCCGGATCATTGAGATCGGCGCCCGCATGGGCGGAG
>CADBRP010000188.1 GCA_902797095.1 uncultured Eubacteriales bacterium
CCTTCATCTCAGATCATCGAAACCGAATACGGGAACGTCCTGCTTTTGCACGGGCACAGGGAAGGCGTTAAATACGATCTCCAGAACCTGCTGTACCGCACGCAGGAGGCAGGATGCAAAGCCGTGCTGTTCGGGCACACCCACGAGCCTCTGAATATCGAGGAGGACGGAATACGCTTCGTCAATCCCGGATCGCTTACGCTGCCCAGAGACGGAAAAGGCGGCTCCTACGCAATCGTAAGAACCGCCGAAGAACGCTTTGATGCTTCTATCGTCTATTATTCCACTGTTATGGGCTCCCGCAGGCCGTCCGGAGAACGCTTTCTGAAATCGATCCTCAATTACAGCGACCGCTTCTGAGCGCGCGCCGGCAAGTTCCGGGATACGCCGGAACACGCCGGTGATCAGAGCATCGCCGTCTTGGACAGCACCACAATGAACAGCACTGTGAAGGCGATCGCTTCAAGCAAAAGCAGGAATTTCATGATCGCCCGGATCTTTTCCGGCACGGTGCTTCTCATCCCGCCGCTGAAGGTCAGTCCCATATTCCAGGCAGTGATCCCCATAACAACAATTCCGAATATAAGTGTAATGATCAAGATCGTCATCTGATTTCCCTTTCTGATCCGATTCCGGATGCGCTACCATACTATCAGAAACCGGGCGAAAGTGCAACCGAAACCATCACGCGAGCTCCTTATATTCCAGTTTGACGCCCTGCTGCTTCAGGCGGATGACATCCAGGAACACCCTCGCTGTATCCAGGCAGGTGAACGCCGGGATCCTCCGCTCCGTCGCCTTCCGGCGTACGGGGAAGCTCTCGTTTTCCTTGCTGTTGGCAATAGTCGGCACGTTGATCACGACCGAGATCTTATCCGGGCTGTCCGTATCATGGTTCATGATCCAGCGCTGCGCCGTATCGTAATCCATCAGGCCGGTCTCGATTCCGTACTCTCTGACAAAATCGATCGTGTCGTCCGTCGAAAAGATCTTAAATCCCGCTTCCACGTAGCCCTTGAGGATCTCCGCGGTGTACGCTGTCTGCTCCGACGCCCGGAGAGTGACGAAGATATTTCCTCCTGTGGGAATATTGGTTCCTTCCGCGAGGAATCCTTTGTACAGCGCTTTGTGAAGATCCCTGTCGATGCCCAGGACTTCTCCTGTCGACTTCATTTCGGGGCCGAGAGCCATATCCATATCCGTCAGCTTGGCGCTTGAGAACACCGGAACCTTGACGGCGTATTCTTCATTTCTCCTGTACAGGCCTGTTCCGTACTCCCAGTCGGCAAGCGGCTTGCCCAGCATCGCTCCGACAGCCAGCTTGACCATCGGCACGCCGGTCACCTTGCTCAGGATCGGAACAGTTCTGGACGCTCTCGGGTTGACCTCGATCACATAGACTTTTTCTCCGTCGTAAGCGTACTGAATGTTGACAAGGCCTACTACATCAAGCGCTCTGGCGATCCGCTTCGTATAATCCACGAGGATCTCCTCCGTCTCTTTGCTGAGGGAGAAATCCGGATAGACAGAGATGCTGTCTCCTGAATGCACGCCGGCACGCTCCACATGCTCCATGATGCCCGGGATCAGGATATCTTTGCCGTCCGCGATAGCGTCGACCTCGATCTCCTTGCCTGTGATGTATTTGTCGATGAGGACCGGATGCTCCGTGGAAAGGGAAACCGCCTCCTTCAGGTATTTTTCCAGTTCCTGATCGTCATAGACCACCTGCATGGCACGTCCGCCGATTACATAGGACGGACGCACGACCAGCGGGTATCCCAGTTCCTCAACCGCCTGGAACGCCTCGTCTCTGTTGGTGACCGCAACGCCCTTCGGGACCGCGATCCCAAGGCTGTCCAGAAGCTCTACGAACTTTTCACGGTCCTCCGCGAGGTCGATGCTTCTGAAAGATGTGCCCAGGATATTGATGCTCCGGTCATTCAGCTGCTCAGCCAGGTTCAGGGAGGTCTGTCCGCCGAACTGCAGGATCACGCCGTAGGGGCGCTCCCTTTTGATCACGTTCATGACGTCATCCACGTGGAGCGGCTCGAAGTACAGCTTGTCAGATGTGTCGAAGTCTGTGCTGACCGTCTCCGGGTTGTTGTTCATGATGATCGCTTCATATCCAAGCTCCTTGATCGCCCAGATGCCCTGTACGCAGCAGTAGTCGAATTCGATGCCCTGGCCGATACGGATCGGGCCGGAGCCGATCACCAGGATCTTCTCCTCAGGACTCGGAACACTCTCATCCTCTCCGTCATAGCAGGAGTAGTAATAGGGAGTCACCGCGTCGAACTCTCCTCCGCAGGTGTCTACCATCTTGTAGACCGGGTAGATGTCATTGTACACACGGATGTCCTGAATGACCGCTCTGGAGACTCCGGACAGGGCGATGATGTCGTTGTCGGTCAGACCCTTTGACTCGGCCTCATACAGGAGCTCCTTGGTCAGCGGCTCCGTACGCAGCTGCCTTTCCAGATCGATGATGCCCTGGATCTTGTACAGGAACCAGCGGTCGATCTTCGTCTCCTCAAAGATTTCCTCCACACCCATGATCTGCCGGCGCATAAGCTCGGCGATGGTGAAGATCCTTTCATCGTCGCACGCCTTCATCTTCCTGACGAGCGCCTCGTCATCAAGGCCGGTCACGAACGGAACATGCAGCCCGTCGCTCTTGATCTCGATGGAGCAGATCGCCTTCAGCAGCGCGCTCTCGAATGTTCTGTCGATGGACATGACCTCGCCGGTGGCTTTCATCTGTGTTCCCAGCTGGCGGGAGGCTGTGCGGAATTTATCGAAGGGCCACTTCGGGAATTTGACGACGATATAGTCGATCGTCGGCTCGAAGCAGGCGCTGGTAGTCTGTGTTACATAATTGGAAAGCTCGTCGAGGTTGTAGCCGAGAGCGATCTTTGCCGCGATCTTCGCGATGGGATATCCCGCCGCCTTGGACGCGAGCGCCGAAGATCTGCTGACACGGGGGTTGACCTCGATGACGATGTATTTTCCGGTATCAGGATCCAGCGCGAACTGGATGTTGCATCCGCCTTCGATCTCAAGGCTTCTGATGATCTTGATGGACGCGCTTCTCAGCATCTGGAACTCTTCATCGCGCAAAGTCTGGACAGGCGCGACTACAACGCTGTCTCCGGTATGCACTCCCACCGGATCCATATTCTCCATGCTGCAGATGATGATGCAGTTGTCCCTGCTGTCGCGCATGACCTCGAATTCGATTTCCTTCCATCCTGCCACGGATTTTTCCAGAAGAATCTGTCCGATGGCGCTGGATTCCATTCCCTTGTAGCAGAGCTGTTCAAGATCTTCCATCGTCTCTGCGATTCCGCCGCCGGTGCCTCCCAGCGTGTACGCCGGCCGGATGATAACGGGAAGGCCTTCCTTCTCGACAAAGTCGTAGCACTCCTGAATATTAGTGGCGATGATGGAGCTCGGGATCGGCTCGTTGATCTCCTCCATCAGCTCCTTGAAGGCTTCTCTGTCCTCAGCTTTTTTGATGCTTTCTCTGTTGACGCCCAGAAGCTGCGTCCCGTATTTTTTCAGCACGCCCTTGTTGTCCAGCTCCATTGCCAGATTCAGGCCGGTCTGCCCGCCGAATCCTGCCAGCATGCCGTCCGGCTCCTCCTTTTCAAGGATCTGCTCCAGGGCTTCCTCTGTCAGAGGCTCCATGTATACCCTGTCGGCAATGCCCTTATCCGTCATGATCGTGGCGGGATTGCTGTTTACCAGAACCGTCTCGATGCCTTCCTCACGGATGGCCTTGCAGGCCTGTGTTCCCGCGTAATCAAACTCGGCCGCCTGTCCGATGATGATCGGGCCGGATCCGATGATCAGTATTTTTTTCAGATATGCTTTCTTCGGCATTAGCTTTCCTCCTCTGCTGTCCCTGCTGTCCTGATTTCCTTCATAAGGTCTACGAATTTATCGAAAAGATACGCGTTGTCTCCCGGCCCCGGAGACGCTTCCGGATGGAACTGCACGGAAAAGATCGGGTAATCTCTGTGCTCCATTCCTTCCACCGTTCCGTCATTCAGGTTCAGGTGCGTGATCTCCATTCCCTTCAGGATGATGCTCTCATACTGAACCGCGTATCCGTGGTTCTGGGATGTGATGTATGATCTCTTTGTATTTTTGTCGTAAACTCCGTGGTTTCCGCCGCGGTGGCCGAATTTCATCTTGTATGTCGTTCCGCCGAGAGCGATCGCCAGGATCTGATGTCCCATGCAGATGCCGAACATCGGCAGGTCTGCCAGCCGGATCAGCTTTTTCACTTCTTCGATTGCCTCCGTCGCCTCCGCCGGGTCTCCCGGCCCGTTGCTCAGGAAGATGCCGTCCGGCTTATCCTCCAGAATTTCCTCAGCCGATGTGCCGTACGGATACACGGTGAGCCTGCAGTTTCTTCCGCAGAGGCACTTCAGGATGCTGCGCTTCTCTCCGAAATCGATCACCGCCACATTCAGCGGCTCCTCGCCGGAAGCCTCGATCCCGAAATCCTCCGGGGTATACACAGTCTTCTGAGGCGTCGCGACCTCTTTCATCCAGTCTCCCCTGAGCTCAGCGCTCTCGCACATCTCTCTGGCCTTGCTCACGGAGATTCCCTCTGTGCTGATCAGGCATTTGATCGTGCCGTTTTTCCGGATCTTTTTTGTGAGCTGCCTTGTGTCCACCCCGTAAACGCCGGGGATCCCCTGTTCAGCCAGCCATACGTCAATGCTCTTCTCGCTTTTGCTGTTGGAGGGCTGGCTGCACAGATCTCTTATTACCAGCCCGAAAGCGTGAATGCTGTCGGATTCGTTATCGATGCCGCTGACTCCGTAACTTCCTATGATAGGATATGTCATATTGATGATCTGTCCTTTGTAGGAAGGATCCGTCAGTATCTCCTGATACCCTGTCATTGAGGTATTGAAAACCAGTTCGCCTACCGCAGTTCCTCTGCAGCCGAAGCCCTTTCCCCGGAACACGCTGCCGTCTTCTAGATAGAGCAGGCCATCCATTGTCTGAGTCATTTCTGTCATATGTCACTCCCGTTATTCATTGATATTATTACATAAATACAAGCGACTTGCCGTCGCTTGTGCTTAATTATACACCACAAATTATTTTTATGCAATCACATGCATGTTCTTTTTTGAGTACAATCCGGCGCAAAAGCGGATTTTTTCCATCTTTATTCATTCTTCTGCGCCTTTTCCTTGTTCGTATCAACATTCATATACACAGACGCCGCTGTAGCGACCAGTTTTCCCGTCTGCCCGCTGTAAGCCTCTCCGGTCAGCTGGGTGATCCTCCTGCCGGCCGCTGTCGCGTGCGCGGTCACCACCAGAGTATCCCCGCACTTTACCGGGCGTATATATTTTACATCCAGGCTTACGGTCGGCGCGAAATTCTCCCTCGCGCAGAACCGGGCCAGCGCCGCGATCGTCAGGTCAAAGGCGCTGCAGATCATTCCGCCGTGAAGCGTCCCGACGCGGTTTGCCTGCCAGTCCTGGACCGGAAAGCGGAATGTCAGGCTCAGGTCCTCAAAGGAGCATCCTCCGTCCTCGCTCTTCATCATTCCGTTCAGCGTCGCCGCCTGCTCAACGTTGTTTTCATACAGGGTCTTCCGCACATGCTCTTCAAGCCGCTTCTGGCCTTCTGATATCTGCTTCTGATCTGTCATTCCTGTTCACCTCCCGCTGCGCCCAGCGCTTCACAGCCCTTTTTATAATAGCTTTGCTTTTCCTCCTCCGGAACCATGCTTCCTCCGGTCGCCCAGATGATCTGGATCGACTTCTCATCCGGAAGCGGCACCGCGCCTGACGCAAATACTGTTCCCGCTCCCCCGCCACAGATCACTCCCGGCCCAGGAAATCCCGCGCAAGCGGACGGCTCGATAAAGATTCCCTCTGTGTCCTGCAGCATCGCGAGAAGAGGATACAGCCTGCTGTCATCCGCCGTAAAGCATCCGGAAAGTCTGCTCTTCATCGCCTTCGCTACCAGAGCGGAAGCTCTTCCGACTGCCAGCCCGTCCGCTTCCGTCTTTCCGTCGATTCCGATGTCTTTAACGCTGATCCCGCTGCCAAGTCCTGTCGCAAGCCCCAGGGTCATGCACGGCGCGTGAGTCGGCTCCGCGAAAAAGCAGTACGCGTTCTCCCCGAAATACTCCCTGATCCCGTAGGTCACGCCGCCCGGCGCTCCGCCTACTCCGCAGGGAATGTACACGTAAAGCCGGTGCTCCTTATCGATGGTGATCCCCAGTTCATCCAGCTGTTTCTTCAGGCGTTTTCCCGCCACTGAATATCCCGCGAAAAGATCCATGGAGTTCTCGTCATCAACAAAGTGGCACTTAGGATCAGCTTCCGCTTCCTTTCTTCCCTGGGCCACCGCCGCTTCATAATCATCCGGGTATTCCCTGACGGTCACGCCCTTTTCACGCAGAAGATCCTTCTTCCACTGCCTGGCGTCCGCGGACATGTGGACCGTTACCTGAAAACCGATGACCGCGCTCATGATGCCGATGGAAAGCCCCAGATTGCCGGTTGATCCCACGGCAACACTGTATCCGGAAAACAGTTCGCGGAATTCCGGATCCGCCAGCCGGCCGTAATCATCTTCCGGCGTCAGCATCCCGTTTTTGATCGCTGTCTCCTCAGCGAACTTCAGGACCTCATAGATTCCGCCTCTGGCCTTTACTGATCCGGAAATCGGCAGGTCACTGTCACGTTTCAGAAAAAGTCTTCCTTTGATCTCCGACGGCTGCAGCACGCCCCCGGTTTCCATAGCGAGCGCGTCCTGCATATCCGGGATTTCCGTAAGAGGCGATTCGATGATGCCGTCCTCCACCTCCGGGAACACACGCCGGATAAACGGCGCGAACCTGATCAGGCGCGCCTCGGCCTCATCGATATCCACATATATCCCGTCATCTCCTGCCGCAGGGTCAGGCAGTCTGTCAGGGTTTTCCCAGTACAGTTCCCTGCATGCGGCGAGTTCCTTCACAACGGGGTTTTCGGCTTTCAGCTTCTCGATCTCCATGGCGGTTCTCCTCTGTCTCATGTTCGGATTTCTTCCTGCACATCATACTCTACTTTAACGGCCATTGCAAATGCCGCCGGAATGTCCCGGCGTCAGGGCGCGCGTTCCCCGAACGCCCAAAAACGATAACGACCGCGTCCCGATTTCATCCGAGCCGCGGCCGTTATCTTTCATTTTTTACGCTTGACACTTCCGGTGGTCTCACCTCTTTCTTACGGACTTCTCTGTCTTCGTGTTCCTGAGACCCTCTGTCCCTGCGATCCCGCTCCGGCACACTTTCCCTGCGCCCTTCCCTCCGGCCTGGCACTTCTTCCGCCTTCCGAAGCTTCCTGCGGGTCTCCCGGGTTCGAGCCACTCCGTCTCCCGGCACATCCGTCCTTTATTCGCCGACCTCAGATCCGGTTTCCCTTTCTCTTCGGTCAAATGTATTATACCCGAAGCGCCTTTTAATTGCAAGAGTTTTTTGAAAATTTAAATAAATATCGTTTTCTGCCCTGACGCGGTCCAGAAAACGCCGCAAATACCAGCTGCCGGCTAGTACCCTTTATACCGCTCCACAAACCTGCATTTGCGGTATTTTTTCCGTGCGCCTCCTTTTACCCTGATCGAATCCGCGCTCCAGGCTTTTTTTCCTCCTTTCAGCGAGGTCGCCTCAACGTACCGGTTTTCTCCGCAGTACAGCCAGACATGCTTTGCGCCTACAAAGATATCGCCCGGTATGAGTTTCGAAAAGGATGGCTTGCCGAGGTACCGGAAACAGTGATGCTTTCTGTACGAGGAGCGGTTCATATCGATGGCGTTCATCTGCCGGCATGCTTTCAGCATGGACGGCACCTTCGCGCCGTGAGCGTAGGCCGCGTGAACGAAAGGATTGCAGCAGTAGGTCCTCTTCCACGACCTGCCTTTGTAACCGCCCTTCCACCGGCTCTTTTTCGCCCGCCGCGCCTTGCCGCCGTTGGTTCTGCAGAAATAGCAGCCATTGTGATGCGCGTATTTTCCCGCGCCGTACGTGAACCTGTTGTCGTTCGCGATCTTAACCGCCCAGGCGACAGCCGCCAGCCTTCCCTCTTCCGCGGTCGGCTTTCTTACCTTCACCCGGATCTCCCTGGACGCCGGAAGCCAGCCGCCTCCTCCGGGGGCTTTCACATGGATCACCGCGGAGCCGGTCCTCTCCGCATGAAGCATACCGAACCGGTCCGCCTTTACCACGGCGGGATTGCTGCTGGAGTACGACAGCTTCTGCCCGGAAGCGGCCGCGGCATTCACCGGAACCGCCGTATCTGTCAGCGGGACCGTGATGCTGCCGGGTCCGGAAATCTCCTGCTGCTTTGTGACTTCCTTAGCCTCCTGGACTTCCTTAACCTCCTGGACTTTCTTAACCTCCTGGATTCCTATTTCCGATGTCGGGATTTCCGCGGGCTGCTGCGCCTGAACGGGCGGGAGGCTCTCCCCGAGAGGAATCTCTTCCGCGTTCAGAAGTTTTTCCTGCGCTGAGGCCGCGGCTTCCTTTTCTTCCGCCTGCTCAGATGCGGCGGCTTTTTCTCCCGCCTGC
>CADBRP010000189.1 GCA_902797095.1 uncultured Eubacteriales bacterium
GTCATCTCCTCAAACCGGGAGACTCCCCTTCCGATCCACTGAAAAACCTGTTTGCCGCGGAAGGGCTTCTCGCCCAGCTCCGCGGCAAACGTTTTCATTTCATCTGATGTGAGATCCAGAAGATCCGTTTTGATTATATCTTCGGAATGATTCATACCCTCTCTACGTCCAGGCCGGTCTTATGTCCGTTGAGCTTGACGGTTTCAAGGCCGTCCTTCTTCTCAATGGCAACAGCCAGCGTTTCCTTCATGATGTAATCGCGGTGCTCCCCGATCGCGGCAGAGACTTCCTCGTCCGCGTCCACGAAGATCGTGATATTGTCCATCATCTCGAAGTCCTTCTGCTTACGCATCTGCTGGACCTTGGAGATCAGCTCTCTCGCAAGACCCTCGGAGGCAAGCTCAGGAGTGATCGTCGTATCGAGGATGGTGAAGACATTGTTCTCCATGGCGACGGAGAATCCTTCTTTGGCAGTGATGCGCACATCCACCATATCCGGTGTGATCTCGACGTTCTCGCCGTTCAGTTCCAGCGTGAACTTTCCGTCCTTCTCCAGCGCGCCTACGGTCTCCTTCGGATCCGCCTTGGCCATCGCTGCGCCGAACGCCTTGATGTTCTTTCCGAGCATCGGTCCAGCGACCTTGAAGTTCGGCTTCAGGGAGTAGTCCATATACTGGTCCAGATCGTTTTCAAAGACAACGCTCTTGATGTTCAGCTCTTCCATGATCAGCGGAGTCAGATCCCCGATCAGTTCCTCATAGGCGCCGTCCACGAGGATCTCCCTCAGCGGCTGGCGGACCTTGATCTTCTCCTGTTCTCTTGTTCCGCGGCCCAGTGTGACGAGAGTCCTCACCAGATCCATTCTCTTCTCCGCGGAAGCATCGATCAGCGACTCATCGCATTCCGGATAGTATGCCAGATGCACTGATTCCTCTCCTGTGAGGCTGATATACATCTCATCGGACAGGAACGGCGCGAAAGGCGCGATCAGACGCGCGACGCCTGTCAGGATCTCATATGTCGTGGCATATACTGCCTTTTTGTCATCGTTCAGTTCCTCGACCCAGAACCTTCTTCTCGCTCTGCGGATATACCAGTTGGACAGATCCTCATTGACGAAATCCTGAATTGCCCTGGTCGTCTTCATGTGATCATAGGAATCCATGGATTCCGTCACATCCCTGATCATCCTGTTGTACTTCGACAGGATCCAGCGGTCAAGCTCCGGTCTCGTTTCATACGGAACGTCCAGCGTCTTGAAGTCGATCTGATCCTGGTTTGAATACAGAACGAAGAAGTTGAATACATTCCGCAGCGTGCCGAAGAACTTGCTGACGATCTCGATCAGGCCGTTCTCGTCAAACTTGGTCGGCGACCACGCGGGCGAGGTGTGCAGCAGATACCATCTGGTGGCGTCCGCGCCGTATTTGTCCAGCATCTCAAAGGGATCAACCGTATTGCCCACATGCTTGGACATCTTCTTTCCGTCCTTGTCGAGGATCAGGTCGTTGACCAGAACGTTGCGGTACGGGGCCTTGCCCTTGATGAATGTGGAGATCGCCATCAGGGAATAGAACCATCCTCTGGTCTGGTCGATGCCCTCGCAGATAAAGTCGGCGGGGAACAGTTCCTCATCGAATCTTTCTTTGTTCTCAAACGGATAGTGCCACTGTGCAAACGGCATCGCGCCGGAATCGAACCAGCAGTCCATGACCTCCGGAATCCGGTGCATCGGCTTGCCGCAGACCGGACAGGTTATCGTCAGCTCATCCACATAGGGACGATGCAGCTCGATGCTCTCATCGATGTCCTGATCCGCCTTTTCCACCAGCTCAGCGCGGCTTCCGATACACTCCAGGTGCCCGCATTCACAGCGCCAGATCGGAATCGGCGTTCCCCAGTATCTGTTTCTGGAGATCGCCCAGTCCTTGACCTCCGCCAGCCAGTTTCCGAATCTCTTCTCACCGACAAAGTCCGGATACCAGTTGACCGTCTCGTTATTGGCAACAAGCTCGTCCTTGAGCTTGCTCATCTCGATATACCAGCTGGGCTTCGCGTAGTAGACCAGCGGCGTTCCGCATCTCCAGCAGTGAGGATAATTGTGCTCCAGCTTCGCCTTCGCGTAGATCTTGTCCTCTTCCGCCAGCCACTTGATGATCTCCACGTCAAGGCCGTCCTCCATTACAAAGCGGCCCTTCCAGGGAGTATCCGTATAGCGGCCGTTTCCGTCAACAGGCTGCAGGACCGGCAGGTCGTACACGCGTCCGCACTGATAGTCGTCTTCACCGAAGGCAGGCGCGGTATGAACGATTCCGGTACCGTCCTCCACGGAAACATAATCCATGCATGTAACATAGAATCCTTTTTTATCAGTTTTGCAGAAAGGCATCAGCTGCTCATACTCGATGTACTCCAGATCCTTTCCCTTCATCTCTTCGAGGATCTCGTACTTTCCTGCTCCGAGCACCTTGTCCGCGAGGACCTTTCCTACGTAGAAGATCTTTCCTTCCTCATCGCCTTCCAGCATCCGGACCTTCACATAGTCCAGCTCAGGCCCTACCGTCAGGGCGACGTTCGCAGCCAGCGTCCAGGGCGTTGTTGGCCATGCCAGGAAATATTCATCAGCGTCAGCTCTTTTGAACTTGGCTGTGATGGTGTTGACCTTCACATCCTTGTAGCCCTGCGCCACCTCGTGGGAAGCGAGGCCTGTCTCACAGCGCGGGCAGTAGGGAAGGATCTTGTATCCTTCATAGATCAGTCCGGCCTTGAAGAACTCCTTGATGATCCACCATCCTGTCTCGATATAATCGTTGTCCAGTGTGATGTAGGGATCGTCCATATCAGCCATATATCCCATACGGCTCGACATCTGCTCCCAGAGGCCTTTGTATGTGAATACGGAATCCCTGCACTTCTCATTGAACTGCGCGATGCCGTAATCCTCGATCTGCTGCTTGCCTTCGATTCCAAGCTGTTTTTCAACTTCGATCTCTACAGGAAGTCCGTGGGTATCCCATCCGGCCTTTCTGTTGACCTTGAAACCCTTCATCGTCTTATAGCGGTTGACCGAATCCTTCAGCGTTCTCGCCATGACATGGTGGATTCCGGGTTTGCCGTTCGCGGTCGGCGGACCCTCATAAAACACGAAGGAAGGGCAGTCCTCCCTGGTGCTGACACATTTCTCGAGGAGACCGTTCTCCTCCCATTTCTGAGCCTGCTCTGTCTGAAGCTCAGCAATCGGCTTGTCCGATAAATTATTGATCATTGCAGTGTCCTCTCTCATTTGAATCTAACTTCATAATTTTATTATGCAAAGGCTGGAATGTCAAGGTTTCAGTCAGCAGGACAACGCCTCCAGCCAAATAAAAAACAGCCTTTTGCGCAGCTTGTTTCGCCAATATTGTTCTTAAATTGTATTTTTTAACTATTCTGTATTTTTTTCAAATAGCGTCTGTTATATAATGTTCAGACACAACTATGATCGACAGTTGGTGCATCCCCTTCGCACCAGCCGGAGATACGCCCCGCCGGGTCTTCCCGGCGGGGTTGTTTTATGCTTTGCGGCATGCCGGACCGGCAGCGGGCATTCAGCCGCCGATCACATCCTCCATGCTCCAGAGGCCTGTCCCGCCGTCTTCATTTTTCATCTTTTCCGCCATGAAAAGGATCGCGTCGCAGGCGCCTGAGGCGTAGCATCTCCAGTCGAACGCTTCGTGGGAAATCTCCATTTTCTCGCCCATGCATCCGAAAATCACGCGGTGTTCGCTGGGCGTATTGCCCGCGCGGACAGAATGGAACACGATATCATCCACTGTTTTATCAGGCGCCATCTCAGCCATCGCCTCCGCCAGCTCGATCGCGGTTCCGCTGGGGGCGTCCCTCTTTGTCGCGCTGTGCAGATCGATGATTTCGATGCCGCATTTGTCCCCGAGCATCTGAGCCGCGATACCGAGGATCCTGCTCATCACGTTGACTACAAAGGATGTGTTCGCGGCCTTCATCATCGGAATCTTTTCGCCGGCGGCCAGAAGCTGCTCCGTCTCCTCCTCCGAAAAGCCTGTGGTCCCGCAGATAAATCCCTTTTTATGGTCAAGACAGGACTGCAGCACCTTCATGCTCAGTTCTGTTCTGGAAAAATCAACTACGATGTCGCAGTCCCCTATCACTTTCTCGATGTCATCCTCGACGATCGCCCCGATCTCCCTTCCCAGGCCGCAGACCAGACCGGCGTCCGTGCCGATGTAATCGCTGCCCGGGCTGCCTACGCAGCCGGTGACCCGGATCTTGGGATTTTTCGCCGCCTCCTGAACGATAAGGCTGTCCATCGCTCCTCTGGGAGCAGTTATTACCACATTTACCATCAGTTCACCTTTCCCTCTCCCAGCGCTGTCTTCAGGAAGATCTCGATCTCCTGCAGCACTGCTTTGTCATCATCAGGCGACAGAACCGTCAGACGGATCGACGGGTCGCTGCCGCCGTAAAATTTTATCTTATCTCCATACGCCGCTGCCAGCGCGGGGATGGTCCCCTCCGGAAAACGGATGGTCTCCGGAAGGCGGAATGTCACCTTGTATCCGTTTCTCGAGATTTCCGTCGCGCCCAGGCGGACCGCCATGGCCCGGATCTTCGAGATGCGGATCAGATTGAGCGTATCCCCCGGGATGTCCCCGAACCGGTCCATCAGCTCATCCGTTACATCCATTTCATCCTTCTCGTCAGAGATCATCGCGATCTTCTTGTACATCTGAAGCCGCAGCACATCGTCTTCGATATAATA
>CADBRP010000190.1 GCA_902797095.1 uncultured Eubacteriales bacterium
ATCGGCCAGCACATCTTCGTAAACCTTCCGCACAGGCTCCTTCTCATAGGTATTGTATGTCCACAGTTTTTCAATGTAATCAAACGCGACGTCAAAATCCGCAAGCTCGGCATTTTTCATGTACATGTTTACCACCCCTCTCTCATCTTAATGATTGTTATGGCAGGCCGACCTGCCTTTTCATCAATCATATAAAATTTGGCGCCGCAGCGCCAGTGGTAATACATTCACAATGCAAGTCTTTTTGAACCTTTCCGGGTGCGCTCCGAAATCGGGAAGCAAATTTCGATATTTACTTTGATCCAGACGGTCATTTTATTTAAATAACCTTTTCTGAGCCACATTTTATTTAAATTTACTTCCGGATTTTGTAACCCCCGCATCCCGAGCCGTGTCCCGAACCGCGGCCGCGATTACCCCGGCCGCAAGCCTGGATCCTTCCTCGCTTGGATGCAGGCCATCCGCCGCGTACAGCCGCTCGGCAAAGCCCTGCCTTTCAAAAGTCTCCCCAACATTCGCGATCGTCAGATCATTCTCCAAAGCCGCCTCGCGAAAAGCCTCCTGCATCCGCTGATGCATGTCCGGCGCGTCCATGCCGATCGACTGCAGCTTCAGGCAATCCGGCCGGAATGCCCACGACGCGTAAAGCACTGGCTCCGCGCCGGCCTCACGTATGATCTTCGTCAGTTTCCGCACGCTGTCCAGATACCGATCCGTTGCCGTCGCCGGGCCATGGCTCATTTCCTGAAGGATCACATAATCGAAGCTTTGCTCATGCAAAGCCAGGGCAGTCCGTGCTCCCATCTTTGTGATTGGATTAAGCTGCTCCGCCAGTCTCGCCCCGCCCCGCGCGTGGACAGTCACCTCCGCGCCCAAAAGCTTTGCCAGCATCAGCGGCATATTATTCGCTGATGTCAGACTGTTTCCCAGCATCAGGATCTTCAAATCAGTTCCGCAATTTCCGCCGCCCATCGCCTTGCCTTCCTTTCCCGCCCGCAGATCAGCCGAGTGACTTTCTCTATTTTTTATAGCATGCCGGCGGCAGGAAGACAACAGTAAGACAAAGGGCCGATGAGCCGCTGAAGCGGGAAACAGCCGTCCTTTCAAATCATAACGCTCCCGCGTTCATCGAGAGAATGATGCCGTGAAACGCCAGATAGATGATCAGCACCAGAAAAACCGCCAGCACACTGACGCCGCCTTTTCGTTTGATAAACCGCTCTCTGGCCTGTTCTTCTTCCGGCAGCTCACTGACAAGCTTATCGATCCGCGACTTATACGATGAGTTGGCCAGGCTTCCGAAAATAATTGCAAACAGAAGACTGAGCACCCTGCTCAGAATATTCATGGCCATATCACTTGCCGACAGAGATGCCGCGATTATTCCGACCACAAAGGCAGAGACTAACGGAACGATAATAGCGATTGCTGACCAGCCGTACATCTTACGGTAAGCAAACCACATGGGAGCTACAAAAAATCCGCACCAGTTCCAGCCGCTCCCCCCTCTCTTTTCCATGCTGTCAAAGATGGGGATATAGTGCTCCGGTTTCTTCCCGATCAGCGCGACGCGGGGATCCGCTTCCGGTGCTTCCGGTTCCGGAACTTCCCTTTCCAGATCTTCCGGTTCCGGAGCTTCCCTTTCCAGGATCTCCCCAAAAACCTCCTCATCCGGGCGTTTCTCCTGCCTTTGCAGATCGAATCCGCACTTGGGACAGAATTTCATATCCCTCGTTTCAAAACAGCATTTAGGGCAATAGTTCATTTTCCGCACCTCCGTCTTTTACTGCGCGTCCGGAAAATCTTCCGGGTTCACGTTATCAACGCCGGCGTTTCCGTTTTCCACATTCAGGGACAGTGTCCAGTAATTGTCCTCTGTGAACTCCATCTTGTCGTCCCACTTGATGTAGGTCGTCGACGGGCCGAACAGGGCCAGATCCCCGTACCAGTTCTCGCCGTCTGCTTCATAGATCGTATAGGTGTCACAGGGAATCTCAACGGTCGTCGATTTCCCCTTCTTTATAATGAATGAAATGTCGTTTTCCTCGGAGGTCTCGCTTTTCAGATAGAAATATGAATGCAGCTTGTCCATCGCGTTGATCACGATCTGGCTGTCTCTGGACGACATGGGTTCGCGTACGATTTTTCCCGATTTGAATTCCTGCGGCTCAAGAGTTACAACGACCCGGATCTCGCCGTGCCATGTCCGGATTCCTTTTTTCAGGTCCGCGTCGATGAAGGCCTCGTAGGAATTTTCATCGAGATCTTCCGAAGCGTAAGAGCTGTCATCCGGCGAAAAATCATTCTTGTCATACATGACAGTGAACGATCCGTCGCCATTGTTCTGAAACGTTCCGTTGTGGGACGTCCATTGGATCTGCCTGTAATCTTCAGACGTCAGCCCGTCCGCGTACGCGCTCACTTTCAGGGTATCGCCCACCGCGACCGTCGTCCCCTTATCGCAGTTGAGGGTCAGATCCCGTGTGGCGGTAATTCCAAAATATGACACCGCCGCTATGATCACGACCGCTGCTGCCGCGCAGATGATGCCGATCTTTTTCTTTGACTTTTTCTTCTCCTGCATTAACCTCCCGCCGCATTCCGGACAGAAAACATACTCCTCCGTCTCGTATTCGGCCCCGCAATTCACACATTTCACCATTTCAATCCCTCCTGTCGCCGCATCATCTGATGCAAAGTTATCCGTATTGTACAGTAACTCCCGCAAAGGCAGGTCAATCGCTGATTGACTTTTACTGCCTGCTTCCCAGAAGCGGCAGATCATACGCGTGAAGGATACTGTTCACCTCATCCACATCGTTGATCTGCTCGCTGATGCAATACGAAACGATTACATCGGATCTGATGTAATCCGACAGAGCGTAGCCTGCTTTTTCAAGGAATCCCTTCGCTTCCTTTAGGTCAAGCTCCAGGGACAGCACAAGCGCCAGCGCGATGTGCTTTCGCGGAGTGTGCCCGCGGTCGCTTGTCAGCTTTGAAAACACTGACTTACTGACGTTCGCTGCCTTGTAAAGTTCCGGCCCCGTCAGCTGCTGCTCGTCCATGAGCCGCAGGAGCATGTCGGAAAACGACTCGTTCCGACCGCACGCGTTTAAGGCGCTGTCGATTTCCTTTTTCGTTCTGGTATCCATCTTCGTTCCCTCCCAAAATAAAATACAGCCGTTCAGGTTTCTCTTTCCTGATTCCGGCTGTATTGTAGTTCTTCAGATGAGGCGAATGGTCTTTTCCAAAACGACAT
>CADBRP010000191.1 GCA_902797095.1 uncultured Eubacteriales bacterium
GATCTGATCGTGATAGGCTCGCCTGTCTACTCGTGGTACTGCACGCCGCCGACGAAGGCGGTGCTCGACCGTATGGTCTACGGAATGAACAAGTACTACGGAGATGAAGAAAAGAAATCCTTATGGGCCGGCAGGGAGCTGGCTGTCATTACGACCTGCGGGTATCCTCCCGAAAAGGGCGCCGACCTGTGGGAGGAAGGAATAAAAAGGTACTGCAGGCATTCGCGCCTGACATACCGCGGGATGCTGGCGGAGCGGCATCTGGGGTACGGGACGGTCTTTATGGATGAGGGAAAAGCAGGACGGGCCGCTGCTTTTGGAAGAAAACTCTGCGAAAGGTGAGCGCGGGAGAAAAACTGGAGGAGCGATGAACGAAAGAGTGTACAAAAAGATAGATCTGCATCTGCATACTACGTCATCAGACGGAACGGATACCATGGAGGAGCTTCTGGATATCGTCCGGGAAAAGGGCTTCGACCTGTTTTCTGTTACCGATCATGACGCGGTCAAAGGCGGGATCCTGATGCCGGACCTGCTGCGGAAGGGTGACCCCGCCTTCATCAGGGGCATCGAGTTTTCATGCCGCGACAGCGGGGGAAAGTACCATATACTTGGATACGGTTATGATCCGGAACTCGCCGGTATCCGGACCGTTGTGTCGAAAGGGCATAAGCTTCGTATGGAGAAGACCGCCGCCAGGATCCGGTATCTGGAAAAGGAATACGGAATGGAATTCGATGAGGAAGAGGTCAGAGAGGTGCTGTCTCAGGACAATCCCGGCAAGCCTCATATCGCGCGGATGATGATCAGACACGGGTACGCGCCCACGATCAGCGAGGCCATCAATAAATATATCAACGGAAAGAAATTCCCGGATCTGTTCCTGCCGCCGGAGGTGGCCGTCCAGGCAATTCTCAAGGGCGGCGGGATACCGGTGCTCGCGCATCCTGCCTACGGCAGCGGGGACGAACTGATCCTCGGCGAGGAGCTGGACGCGCGCGTCAGGAAACTCATGGGCTACGGGCTTCAGGGCCTGGAAGGGTTTTATTCGGGATATTCCGATAAGATCCGCAATGAGATCCTGTCCCTTGCGGAAAAGTATGACCTGTATGTCACGGCGGGAAGCGATTATCACGGATCCAACAAGCTGGTGATGATCGGAGACACTGAACTCGATGACGCGGCTGACGGGCCGGAAGGGCTGCAGCGGTTTCTGCGGGATGTGCGGATCATCAGCAAGTGAAAAGAAAAAAGGAGCTGATACAGCTCCATTTTTTTTCGGGTTTGTTTTTCAAAGGAGTTTTTATTCCTCCTCGAGGATGAAGTCTTCCGAATCGTCGAAGGGGATTTCCTTTGTTCCGAAGAGGTAGGTGATGAATCCTGTGATTCTTCCTGTTACAAAGGCAACGACGATCGTTGTGATCATTGCCAGGATCTGTACGCTGAATCCGCCTGTGACGCAGATTGCGGAAAGGCCGCCGACCAGACCGGAATAACCGTGCAGGTTCTGCACGCCGCATGTGTCGTCGCCCTTGATCAGATTGCAGATCCTCGGCGCGATGAAGTTGTAGCCCGCTGTTGTAACCAGTCCGGCGACGATGCCGATCAGCATGGCAAAGCCCGGATTTACACTGCTGCAGGCGGAACCGATGGCAACGCCTCCCGCCAGAGCGGCGTTCGCGATATCCTCAATGTCCACCTTGCCGCGGAACCACTTGGAGAATACATAGGTCGAGAGGGTCGATCCGCAGAGCGCCAGAACAGTGTTGATGGCTGTCAGAGTCGCCAGGTCACCGCTGACGACAGAGCTGGTGAAGGAAGGCCAGAACAGCCAGAGCACCATGCTGCCCAGAAGGCAGAATTCGTTGCTGGTCTTGTCCATTTCAACGGTGTGCTTTCCTTCGAACTTTTTCCGTGTTGACGCTACCATGCCCAGACCGAAGAACGCGCCGAAGGCGTGGATGGCGACAGAACCGCCTGTATCAAGGAACCCGTCATAAAGCCCGCTGTCCAGAAGCAGCCATTCATTCAGGGTGTACGCCGGAACAAAGAGCACCGACATGATGAAATACTGATCCATTGAGAGTTTTCCCAGGACCGCGCCCATGGCGATCAGAAGGCTTGCTCCCGCGAACTCCGCGAACAGAAGCCCGCCCATGCTGCACGCCTCGAATTCCTCGCCGAAGCTTTTGATTATCATGTAGACGGGAATCGAGATGCTCACGGCGATCATTGTCGCGGTCAGAGTGGTGAACTCATGCTTCCTTGTGAAAACCATCAGGAATCCGAAACCAAGCAGAAGCATGGCGAGGATATCGATGGATTTGCTGCAGGTGATGGCGTCGTAGATGATCTGTGTCTGCTGATCGACCGGCAGGTCCGTGCTGGTCAGGTGATGAAAGCCTTCGGAAACATTGCTGTTGATTCCGGGCATAAAAAGAACCGCCATAAGAACGGTGATTGCCAGGAATACCGCCAGAAGGACGGGATTCCTTGAAGATTTGTTATTCATTTAAGTTCCTCCTTTTCCGGACAGGGGTCCGGGATCCGAGCAACCATCCCACTGGATGCCCTACTAATAGATGACCCGTCTACTATACCACCGCGGGCAGGAAATGTAAACGGCTGCCTGCTTTCCATGTTTTCCTTTCGGGGAACTTTGAGGTATAATAGACGCATCCGCCTCCGGCCGGGGCGGACTGAATAAAGCATAAAGGAGAGTATTCACAGTGAAAGAAAGAATGTATCTCGCAGATGATATTGCGATCATAAATTACGATATGACTTTTCCCGCGACGAAGTCCGGACTGATCAAATCGGATGAGTTTAAGCGCGTAATGCTGTGCTTTCTGGAGCATCTGAAAAACAAGGGGTCCGATCTTTATGCATGGGCCTGCGGGGATCATGACGAGGAGACCGCGGTGAAGGAGCTCTGCCGGCTGGCGCGGAGCGTCATTGTCTTTGAGCTTGAGGAGATCGAAAGCCCGTATCTGGACGGATCTGACAAAGCGCTGCGCTTTGTGGAGGAAATGTTTGATTTCTGGAGAGACCACCAGCGCTATTCCGTGACGACGAACCGGATCAGCGACGCAGAGTCAAATGTATTCGTGGACCGGGATTCCCAGTTCAACGATCTGGTAAGGAATACATTCCGGCAGCTGGAGCAGACACTCAGCGGCCGCGTGAACAAGGTGCTTCGCCAGCAGCATTTCGGCACCAACGCGGCGATCGCCGGATATTACAATGACTCCATCGAGCTCAGCGAGCGCTACAGCTTCCTGAAGGAGATCATGTTCATAGATTCCGTAATGCTCCGCACACCGACGATCCTGCACCCGAAATCGAGCAAGAGGGAAGGGATGTTCGAGGAAACAGGAAGAAATCCGGCGTTCACATTCAGCGGCGATCCGCAGGAGTATTTCTGCTATCCCGCCAAGGTCGGCGGCCTGCTCCTGTTCATCTGCTTCCACAGGGATTATATGGCGAACGGCGTTTCCTGCGCGAACCTGTTCGAGCTGGCGACAGCGGAGGAAGCTGCCGAAAGACCCGACGGGATCGTTCTGTTCGGCAATCCCGACGGCAGGGAAAAATGTGAATTCTACCACGA
>CADBRP010000192.1 GCA_902797095.1 uncultured Eubacteriales bacterium
GACGCTGGCCCAGCTGAACAGCCTCTGCCGGAAGCTGGCGGATATCCACGGGCAGTATGATCACCAGTCCCTGCTGGATCCGGACAGTCACATCGTTCTCCTCGACCGCTTCGGCAGCGAAACCATACGGGAAGCAGCCGACCGGACCGCCCGGCTCTACTCTCTGTATTCCGACGCAAAGGCAGAGCTTAAGAAGCTCAGCGACGCCGCCGCTAAAAGCGCCCGTGAAAAGGATTTCATGGCCTTTGAGCTGCAGGAGCTCACAGACGCGAACCTAAGAGAAGGCGAAGACGATCAGCTCTCGGAGGAGATCGCTGTTCTTCAGAACAGCGAAACCATCTACGCCGACCTTGCCGGCGCCTGCGGGCTCATATCCGAGCAGGACGGTTCGCTCCTCGAAGGGCTGCACCACGCTTCCGACCTTACGGAGGACGCAGGCTCGTTTTCCGCGGATCTGGATGAGCTGGCGCAGCGGCTTTCCAGCCTTTACTACGAGCTGGAGGATATCGGCTCCGAGCTGCGCAGGCAGCGGGACCGCGTCGTCTTCTCGCCTGAACGGCTGGACGAATGCATCGCCCGGCTGGATCAGCTGAACCGGCTTAAGCAGAAGCACGGAAAATCGATCGAAGAGCTGATCGAATACCGCGAGGCCCTCTCCGAAAAGCTGGCGGTCCTCGATGATATCTCCGGGGAAAAGGCCAGACTCGAGGCACAGCTTGAAACGAGAAGAGAGGAACTTGCCGGAGCCTGCGGAGAGCTCAGTAAAAAACGGCATGAAGCCGCGGCTCTTCTTGAAGAACAGATCTCCCTGCAGCTTTCCCAGCTGAATTTCAGCAAGAGCGATTTCGCGGTGAGCTTCAGGACTTCTGATACATTCACTGAAAACGGCACCGACATCGTGGAATTCATGATCAGCGCTAATACCGGAGAGCCCCTGAAGCCGCTCAGCAAAATAGCCTCAGGCGGCGAGATGTCGCGCATCATGCTCGCCTTTAAGAAGGTCACCTGCGATTATGACAACATCCCGACCATGATATTCGATGAGATCGACGCCGGGATCAGCGGAATCGCGGCCAGCGTGGTCGGCCGCAAGCTCATGGAGATCGCGGAATCCCATCAGGTGATATGCATCACGCATCTGCCGCAGATCGCGGCGTTCGGGAAGCATCACTTCCGGATCGAAAAATCCAGCACCGATGAAGCCACCTATACAACGGTCAGCGAGCTTCCGGATGAAGAAAGGACAGAGGAGATCGCGAGACTTCTCGGAGGAGCCAACGTTACGGATACCACCCGCAAATCGGCCCGCGAGCTGATCGAGGCGTCGGCGGGGAACTGACGGGAAACTGACCCATCGATACTGAAACTTACGCGGCCGGGAACTGACCCGGCCATGCATTTTCATACATTCCGCGCAACCGCGCCGCGCAAAACAAAAAAGACCCCGCATTGCCGCGCGGGGTTTTCTTTAAGTAAAAAAGACCGGCGTCTCAGGGATGCCGGTCTTTCAGATGGTCTTTGATTACTCAGCGTCTGCCGGAGCTTCCTCAGCGGGAGCCTCAACAGCTTCCTCAGCGGGAGCTTCAACAGCTTCCTCAGCAGCAGGAGCCTCAGCCTCTGCCGGAGCCTCTTCTGCAGCAGGAGCTTCCTCAGCAGGAGCTTCCTCTTCCTTCGGAGCGTTCGGATCGATCGTCTCACGAATGCTCAGGCTGATTCTTCTTCTGTCCTTATCGATCTCAAGGATCTTCGCCTTAACAGTCTCGCCTACGGAGAGCTCGTCGTTGATGTTGCCCACTCTCTTATGCGCAACCTCTGAAATGTGGACGAGTCCGTCCAGACCCGGCTCCAGCTCTACAAACGCGCCGTATTCCTTGATCTGAACAACTTTTCCTTCGATGATCTGTCCGGCTTCGTAGTTCTCGTCGATAACGCTCCACGGTTCCGGTGTGGTCTGCTTGAGTCCCAGGGAGATCTTGCCCTTCTCCTCGTTCATGGAGAGAACCTTGACATTGATCTTCTGTCCGATGCTCAGGACTTCCTGCGGGTGTCTCAGCTTGCCCCAGGAAATCTCGGAGATGTGCAGCAGTCCGTCGATGCCGCCGATATCAACAAACGCACCGTAGTCGGTGAATCTCATGACTGTACCTTCTACTACGTCGTCTACATGCAGGTTTTCCCAGATCTCCGCAACGAGTTTTTCCTTTTCCTCGTTCAGGAACATCTTGTGAGAGAAGACCGCTCTGTTTCTTCTCTGATCAACTCTGGAAACCTTGACTTCCATTGTCTGACCTACGAATTCGGAAGCGTCTTCCACATATCTGTCAGAAAGCTGTGAAAGCGGAATGAATCCGGATACTTCCTTGTACTCAGCAATCACGCCGCCGTTGACCGTTCTTGTGACTTTAACTTCAAGAACAGTTTTATTTTCATGCGCTTCTACGATCTCGTTCCAGTTCGCGCTGATTTCTAACTTCTTCCTTGAAAGTAAAATACCACCGTCTCCGTCATCCGTCTTGATGACCTTAGCCTGGACTTCATCATCTACCTTGAACACGTCTGCCAGAGTCTGGCCTTCTTCCAGACTGACTTCGTTGATCGGCAGGATGCCGTCCTTCTTGCATCCGAGATTGACGATGACGTCCTTCTCGTTTACCTGATGTACCTTGCCGGTAACGATCTCACCGCTTCTCGGCAGTCTCAGGGACTTTTCGATTTCTTCCATGAAATCTTCCATTCTTGCTTCGTTGTTGTCCAGTGTCATATCACTCATACTGGCGATAACCTCCTTAATAGTGCATTCAGGCGTAGACGCGCCCGCCGCTATTCCTATTCTATTACAATTTTTTATGCGTTTCAATGGTAAATTATCAATATCTTCAACGAAATATGTCTCCGCGCAATGTTTGGATGCGATTTCATATAATTTTCCCGTATTTGAGCTTTTCCGGTCTCCGATCACCAGCATAATTTCGCTCTCTTTTGCCAGCTTTTCCGCCGCCATCTGCCGGTTCGCCGTGGCGCTGCAGATCGTATTATGCACCTCAAACTTCTTCCCCGCTTTTTCCAGCGCCCGGCACACCTCGTCCAGAAGTTCCCTGCGTATGGTCGTCTGCGCCACCACGAACAGATCATCCTCCGGGATCCGCGCGGCCTCCTCACCGCTTCCGGCCACAATGGATGGACGGGCGCACCATCCGCTGATCCCCTTTACCTCCGGATGATCCCTGTTTCCCACGATCACGACCTGACGGTCCGTGTCCTTCACCAGATCGTGAATCCGCAGCACAAACGGACAGGTGGCGTCGATCAGCCGGATCCCTCCTCGGGACGCCTCCTCATAGACCTCCCTGCCCTCTCCGTGGGAGCGGATGATCACGCGCTCCCCGGGACGCGCCTCAGACAGGCTGCTGATGATCCTTACTCCCTTATCCTCAAGGTCGCCCGCGACCCTGCTGTTGTGGATCAGCGGCCCCATGGAGCATACCGGTTCAGGTTCCTCCGCCGCCCGTTCCGCCTTTGCGATAGCCTGCCGCACGCCAAAGCAGAATCCCGCGTGCTCCGCTACCGTGATCGTTTTATTTCCGGTTCTTTCTGTCAATTTCCTTCAGTCCCTCCAGGTATTTTCTGAACGCGCCTTCGCTGCCGTTCTCCGTAGGATGATAATACGTGACGCCCTCCGCGTACAGGTCATCCGGCAGATACTGCTGCGTGACATATCCGCCGTATGCGTGGGGATACTTGTAGCCGATCCCCCTTCCGAGCTTCTCCGCGCCGCTGTAGTGGGCGTCCTTGAGATGATCGGGCACATCCGATATCCCGCGCCTGTGCAGGTCTGAAAGCGCCAGTCCCAGCGCCTCCTTCGACGCGTTGGATTTCGGGCAGGAGGCCATCAGGACCACCGCCTGCGCCAGATTGATCTGCGCCTCCGGAAAACCCACCATCTGCGCTGCCTGCACGCACGCCGTCACGATGCTGATGGCGCTGGGGTAAGCCATTCCGATATCCTCGCTGGCTATCACCAGCAGGCGCCGGCAGATCATCATCAGGTCCGCCCCTCCGTCGATCAGACGCGCCAGATAGTGGACCGCCGCGTCAGGATCCGATCCCCGGATCGATTTCTGAAGCGCCGAGAGCAGATTGTACTTATCCTCTTCCTTATCGTAAAACGTAGTCTGCTTCTGCATCGCCTCCGCCACCACGGCGCTGTCTATGCCTTTTCCCTCTTCTATGTTATCGACGATGAAGCCCAGCGCGTCCAGCGCCACCCGGCAGTCGCCGCCGCTCATTTCAGCAAGCGTGCGAAGCGCCTTATCGTCATATTCTATGCAAAGGCTGCCGAATCCCCGCTCCGGATCCTGAAGCGTCCGCTTCAGCACGGTCAGGATGTCCTCCGGGGAAAGCCTTTTGAATTCATATATATTTCCCACCCTGCTGAGGATCGCGTTGTTTATGGAAAACCAGGGGTTTTCGGTGGTGCTTCCCACAAAGCAGATGATCCCTTCCTCCAGCGCGCGGAGCAGCGAATCCTGCTGGAGCCTGTTCCACCGGTGCACCTCATCCACGTAAAGGCAGGTGGTTTCCTTCATCAGTCCGTGGAACCGGTCGGAAGCGTTTTTCAGGATCTCTTTCAGTTCCTTCGTTCCGGTCACAGAGGCGTTGATCTCCACAAAGCTGCTGTCCTTTTCCCTGGCGATGATTCTTGCCAGCGTCGTTTTGCCGGTTCCGGAAGGCCCGAAAAAGATAGCCGATTCAAAATTCCCGTTTTTGATGGAACGATAAAACAGAGACCCCTCATACAGAAAGTGGGTCTGCCCGACAAACTCCTCCAGCCGCTCCGGCCGCATCCTTGTGGAAAGTGGGATCATATGCTCTTCCTCCGTTCGTTCCTCCTATTCTACAAAAAGAGCAGTGCTTTTGCAAACACTGCTCTGTCTTTGTTTTTATCATCCTGCCGGGGCGGAAGCCTCTTTAATCGAACCAGCTCTCCGTCTTCTCCTCCATCAGGTATTTATTCAGGACCTCTCCGACGTCAAGCTCCTTCTCAGGCGGCGCGGGATCCTTTTTTCTGCCGATGAGGATCAGAATGATTCCCAGCACGATGGCGGCCAGACCGCACCAGAGGAGCGCCGTCTGCACCTGCGGGATGACTTCGCCAAACACATCGTAATCATCCGGGCCCCATTCGCCCCAGTCGATCTCATACCATCTCAGCCAGAACTGTCCTAAGAAAGCCATCGCTCCTGCCATCAGGGAGAACGCTCCTATCCTTGCCGTGTCTCCTTTGGCCAGACCGAAACTATTCACAGGATTCTCCTCCGGGTCTGCCACAGTAAGCCCGCCGAAGACTTTCTTGAAGATGATGTAGGCGATGGGTCCGGAGCACAGCGCGATCAGACCGGTAGTCAGATAATCTGTTCCGTTGACCAGCAGCGCGATCACGGAGATCACAATCGGCAGGCCGCAGAAATAAATGAGGACTCCGTTTCCTCCTTTGATCCAGTACAGATCCCTCTTTGCCCGTTCCGGGATCGGCAGCTTTTTCCTCAGCTTGATGACCGAGATCGGAAGAATGATATAGAGAGCCAGCATGAAGACGACTTCCATGCTTACCAGCGTCGTAAAGTCGGACTGGCACAGGATGTATGTCACGATGGACAGGGACAGGATGCCCACATACGGGACGCCCCTGTTTTTGCTTACCTTGACCAGGAACTGCGGGCAGAGGTGATCATCCGCGAGAACGAAGAAGCCTCTGGACCCGGACGCCAGATAGGTATTGAAGATCGCGCACTGCGAAACAATGGCGATGATCAGGAACACATAACCCCAGGCATGTCCGAGGTAGTTGGTCAGGATCGTCGCGTATCCGACATGGTCGCCGGAGAATCCGCCCTTTGTGGACCAGAACTCCCAGGAGCCTTCCGGCATGGAAGCGAGCCCTCCCAGTGTGGGAAGCACATATGTCAGGGCGACCAGCGGCATCGCGAGCTTGAGGCCTTTGGGGATGACCTGCGGATCCTTGACCTCGCCCGCCATGTTGGAGATGCATTCATATCCGCAGTACATCCAGATACAGATGCATATGCCTCCTCCAAGGCCGTCGATGATCGAGTAATCCTCAGGCATGAACGGTTCGACCGGATTGGTCTGCCAGTTGACAAAGCCCACGACCGCGACAAGCGCGAAGGCCGCTACGATCAGCAGCGACAGGATCGTGCTTACAGCTCCGACTTCCCTCAGGCCCAGCAGATTAACGATCGTAAAGATCGCGATCATGCCGATCTTCAGGATCTGGTCCGACAGCGCGTTCATGGGGATCATCTGGCTCACATAACCGGACACGAGCGCGACATACACACCGTTTGTGATATAGGTGGAAACCGTCGCCCACCATCCGGTCTGAAAGCCCCAGAACTCGCCGAAGGCCTCCTTGACCCAGACGTATACGCCGCCCTCCGACGGCATGACCGAGCTGCATTCCGCGACCAGAGAACTGATGGGAAGCGCCCAGA
>CADBRP010000193.1 GCA_902797095.1 uncultured Eubacteriales bacterium
CCCTTGCCTTCGGCTGTATCCTTCCCGCTACCGGGCGGATTCGGGACTTTCACCCGTTAGAACGTGCGCTCGCCGGGCGCACCATATGAGAAAAACGACCCGATGGAGGGTCGTTTTCTGATTTTACCGGGATCCGCGGTTTTACCGGGCTCTGCGAACTATGCTTCGTTGACCAGCTTGCCGGTCATGTGCTCCGGCGTGATCTCAAAGCACATCACATTTTTGCCTACCTTGGCGATCTCATCGTCCGCGTAGTTCGGGTCATCGGTGAACTTGGCGCTGAGACCGACGCAGATCTCCCTGACCTTCTCCGGCTCTTCGTCATAGGTGAAGGTCCTGATCCGTCCGAAGGTAATGACGCTCTTGATATTCAGGGCCCAGTCATCCCCTTCCGTGTATCCTTCGTCCATGACGCAGAATGACACTTTATCGCAAGCCCTGACCGCGTCCAGCTTATGGCCTGTCTTTGCGCCGTGGAAGTAGATCTTTCCGTCCGCTTCATTATACCAGTGGCTGACCGGCATCCCGTACGGATAGCCGTCATCTCCTATAACGCTGAGTACGCCGCGCTTCGCGCCCTTCAGCACCTCGACGCATTCCGCGTCTGTGATCTGCTGCTTGAATCTCCTCATTTTCCTGAACATATTGCATTTCCTCCTGTTCGATACTTATTATAACCCAAGTCTGTCAGTTCTGACCTGCAAATTTCGGGTCGTCCAGCCCTTTCCACCCGAACCGGATGATCGAAAAAACGATCGAAGCGAGGATGACCAGTTCATTCAGCACGCCGCCGTAGGCTCTTTCGATCAGATCGTAGGTCATCCACGCCGGCGCGACGCAGAACAGTTCCGCCGCGCGGAGCTTCTTCGCGCTGTTCGTCCAGTATCCGAAGGTCCCCGCCGTCATCGCGATGAACGGCAGCAGGTCCAGCCAGCTGTTCCACGAGACGATCATGTAGATCAGAGAAGGCACGCACAGCAGCGGAGCCATGGCCGGATGCTGCAGCAGCTTCCATTCTTCCTTCCTGCACAAAAGCAGGTTCCGCACGATCTGCATACCCATATTGAAGAGCCCGCCCACGGCACCCAGCAGATAAAACTGGATGCCGTAGAAGACATTTGCCACAGACTGGATAATGTACAGTCCCTTATTCGATTTTACCTGGAAGGATACGATAAAGCACAGTGTGGACAGTACTCCGAATCCGTTGGCTATGATATGAATCATGGTCATGCTCCCCCGCTTGCGGCAGCTTTCTGCTTACAGCTGCACCTTCGTTCCCGCCTGCTCCAGCTCCTGTATTTTCTCTTTGACAAACGCGGTGATCTCCGCCGGATCGTATTCGACGCCCAGTCCGTCGAAGTGGGCCTTCAGGCTGGAGATGTAGATCATCGCCTTCTCGTCCGCGGTTCCTACCATCAGCTGCGGGATCGCGCTTACGTGCGCAAAAGCTTTTTCCAGTTCCTTCTTAGTCATTTCATGTTCCTCCTTATATTGTTCTGATTTGTTGTTGCTTCATCTTTCAATTATGATTATACTTATGATGAACCATTTGAAAAGCGCATGATATTAATGCTAATCAGTACAAGTTGTAATGTTTCGAGCAAAGGCAGGAGGGGGCCCATATGAACAATTCGCAGATCAGATATGAGATATTCCTGAAGGCCGCTGAGCTGGAGAATATCACGATGGCCGCGGAGGCGCTGAACTACACCCAGTCCGGCGTCAGTCACGCCATCGCCGCCATGGAAAGAGAAGCGGGCTGCATGCTGTTTCACCGGAGCAAGGCCGGCGTCACGCTTACGGAGAACGGAAAAAAACTCCTGCCTCTCGTGCAGGAGCTGGTCAACAGACAGCATTCTCTGGATCAGGCGATGGACGCGCTGTCAAACCGCGTAGCAGGCACGCTTCGCGTCGGAAGCTTCACCAGCTTCACCGCTATCTGGATGGCGAGGATCATTCAGGAGTTTACGCGGCAGTTCCCCGATGTGAAGATTGAACTGACCAACGGTACGTACCGCGATATAGAAGAGGGGATCAGCAGCGGAAAGCTGGACTGCGGCTTTCTCAGTTCCATCGAAAACGATCCGCTGGATTTCACGCCGCTGTTTGACGATCCCATGCTGGTGATCATGGCCGCGGATCATCCGCTCGCGAAAAAAGACGCCCTGCCTTTGAAAGAGCTCCGCAGCTATCCGCTGATCTCACAGTTCAAAGGCTCCGACCACGATGTGCAGCAGATCTTCAGGAAGGCGAAGATACGCCCGAAAACGAAATACATTCTGAATGATGACATCTCGGTGATGGGCATGACAGCGCAGAACGAGGGCATCGCCCTCATGCCGGAAATGATGCTGGAGACAGCGGCATTCGACCTCGCCGCGATCCCGCTCATGCCGCCGCAGCACCGCACAGTCGGCCTGGCCACCCCTCCGATCAAAGAGACGACGCTTCTCGTCAGAACATTCATTGCCTTCTGCCAGAGCCTGGACTTCAGTCTGGAATGATCTCCAGCCAGTACCCGTCCGGATCTTTGATGAAATAGATTCCCATCGCGGGATTCTCGAAGCAGATGCAGCCCATCTCCTCATGCATGCGGTGCGCCCTCTCGTAATCATCCGTGCGGAAGGCCAGATGGAATTCCTCCTCACCGATATCATACTTCTGAGGATGATCCCTGAGCCATGTCAGCTCCATCTCAAAATCCGCCTCTTCGTTTCCGATGTAAACAATGATAAAAGATCCGTCGGAAGCCGTCTTGCGCCGCTTTTCCGTAAGACCCAGGGCTTCCTCATAGAATTTAAGCGACTTGTCGAGATCACTGACATTGTAATTTTCGTGTACCATCCTGAATCTCATGACCGTACCTCCTCTGTGAATATCGTGACCGGCGGTCAGTTTATCGGGCGATAGACCTTGAATGTGCTGCAGCCGCCTTTGGAATGGGCCTGCGAAGAGTATGTCTGGACAATGCCGTAGGTCTTGCCGTTATAATGCGCGTTGGCGACCTTCCCGTCTCCAAGATAGATCATCACATGGCCGCCGCCTCCGCGGTACAGCTGGAAAACAACATCTCCCGGCCGCAGTTCGCTTTCGTCCGGCGCGTCAAGGATATCCCACTTGTCACGGTTTTTGCTGATATGATCTTCTATTCCGTCGAGACCTCTGGGGAATCCGGTATCGTATCCGGACACGCGGACTGCCGTGCCCACGAATACATCGCAGGACGCTCCCGCTCTGGTCTGCTCGCTCCAGCTGCTCCTGCTCCCGTACGCTTCCTTCAGAGCGGCGGTATAAGCGTCTGTTCTGTGCCCGCCGGAATATTTATACTTCCCTTTCGAAGTTCCGTACGGCCATGCGCATTCCGTTGCGGCCTCAACGATCGCCGCGCCGCCTTCCGTCGTCTCCCTGACCTCGAATTCTTTCTCCAGCAGCGTGCTGGACTTTCCGTCCAGATACTCCGCGCGTATCATGTATTTATACTTTCCGGGTTCAAGCGAACTGATTTTTACCGACTCATCCGCCTCGGAAATGTCAAAGGATTTCTTTTTGATATCGGAAGAATCATATTTGCATTCCTCGATCCACTCGCCGGTTTCAGCGTCTGCCGCGCCGATCTCCAGCCGGCTGATCGTAGCGTTGGAAGTGATCTTTCCGGTCAGCTCGAATTTATCTCCCTGAATCAGTGTCGGAATTTCCTCAATGCCGTTCAGATCTGTCTCCAGCTTTTTCCTGGAACCCCTCGCCGGGTTGGAGACCGGGGAGGCCGCTACCCGCGTTCCTCCTATTTCTCTATATGCTACGACTTTATATCTGTGGCTCTTTCCGGCCGCGGCGGACAGATCCGTGAAGGCCGTCTCCTTCTGTCTGCTGAGATATTTTCCGTCCCGGTAAATGATATACCCGCTGGCGCCGGGCACTTTTGTGTATTTCAACGCTGGGCCGTCTCCGGTGGAAGAAGCGGCCAGCCGGGGTTTCAGCATTCTCGGGACCGCGCTGGTTTTGCGGCTGAAAAAGCCGGTCTTCTCCCCGTCCACAGCCCTGACTTTGTACCAGTATTCCGACCCCGTCCGCAGCTTTTTATCTGTAAAGCCTGTTTTGACGGAAGTCCCGACCTTCTTATATTCACCCCTCCTGGATGAAGCCCGGTAAATCTCGTAGCTCTCCGCCCGGCTGGACTCCTTCCACTGAAGGGAAACCGCATCGTATGATATTTTTCCGACCTGCACATCCTTTACCTTTGATGGAGGCAGTATGGACGCGGACGCGGGCTCTGCAAAGCAAAGCCATGCCGCAGCCATGATCAGCAGGCAAAACAGAGGATACATTCTTCTAAGCCGCAAATTTCTGTTCATCGTCATTCCTCTCTTTGTTTCTGTCTGAAGCGCGCGCCGCATTATTGCATGCGCTGCATTGTACATCTTATGCTCTCGCATTATGCTCTCACTTTTTCTATGCTATCATATTCCGGCAGCAATCTCTATCGGGAATATTTTCCTTTTTTCTTTTCGGATTTCGAATGACAGACACGCCCATACAAAACCGGAGAGTAAAGTTCTATCTTTTCTCCGCCCTGACCCGCCAAAATGTATAAATTATTACGTGAAAACTCCCTTCAGCCGATTTCCGCTTCCGAAGTTCTATCTTTTATCCCTGTATCTCCCCTGTTTTGTAGAACCATTTTTTTCCAGCAGGCCATTGCCGGCTATATTTATACATTTCCGGGCCTTTTCATTAAAAAAAGATAGAACTTTGCTTCCGGATTTCCCGGGAAACTGGTGCATGGCCTGTGGGCAGCCGGGCAAAGTCCCGCTGTCCATCGGGCTGTGCGCCATGTTATCCACACGCCGCCTCCTTATCAAAGCCATTGGACCGCCCGGATCGCGCCGCGCTGGCCGCCGACTCTTACGACAAGCCGATACGGCCAGCTGTCAGGCAGGCGCGGCCGAAAGCCAAATCAAATCATCCCGACATAAATAACCCCCCGACTAATTAAAAAAAGAAACACATCCCATCGATCACCAATCAATGCAACGTGTTTCTTTCTCATGCACATCAGCCTCTTTATTTCGCAGTGACCGCCGCGCCGAACGGCATCAGCGAGAGCTTCGCGATCTTAAAGAACTGCTTTCCGAACGGTATTCCCACGATAGTGATGCACCACAGCAGCCCATAGGCCGCGTTCTCCAGGGCCATCCACCAGCCAAAGAAAACGATCCAAAGCAGGTTCGCCAGGAATGAAACCGCCCCGCCGCCAAACTGAACATCCTTCTTAAACGGGAAGAATGATATGGATGCGAACTTGAAGCACTGTCTTCCCCAGGGAATTCCTATAATCGTGATACAGCAGATCAGCCCCGCAAACCACCAGGACAATCCGCTCAGAAATCCTCCAAATATGAACCACAGAAAGTTTCCAATCGATCTCATTTTATTTACCTCCAGGTCATCGTCTTTTCTTTTGTGATTACATGATAACCTGTTCCGGCCTTTCCTGACACCGATGAAACTGCGGTCTTGCGGTCATGATTACCGCATAATTCGCAAAAGCAGGCCATTCCAGTCCGCCGCGCCCGGATTTTCCGCCGCGCAAACCCGGCTGCGCAAGCCCGAGCATCCCGACGGCCGCGCAAGCC
>CADBRP010000194.1 GCA_902797095.1 uncultured Eubacteriales bacterium
ACGAAAACGCCAAAGAACTGGGCCAAGGACAGCGTTCTGACCGAAAACATCATGGACGCGCTCAAGAGCAGCAAAGGCCCGGATTACATTTATACTATATCTGTGCAGGGACACGGAAAGTATCCTACGGAAAAGGTGCTGGAGGATCCTGAGATCGAAGTGACGAAGGCTCCGGACGAAGAGTCGAAGTGGGCGTACGAATATTACGCCAATCAGGTGTACGAGATGGATCAGTTCGTAAAGGAACTGACCGACACACTGGAGAAATACGATGAGGATGTGGTCCTTGTCATGTACGGAGACCATCTGCCGGCCCTGAGCATGACAGAGGATATGATGGAGTCAGGGGATCTTTACAAGACACAGTACATCATCTGGGACAACTTCGGAATGAAGAAGAAGGATACCGATACAGCGGCCTATCAGATCCACGCCATGGTGACAAAACGCCTGGGAATCCACTCCGGCATGCTGAATCAGTATCATCAGAATTACCGCGGCGAGAAGACCTACATGAAAGGCTTCAGGACTCTGGCGTATGACATGCTGTACGGAAACCAGTACATCTACGGCGGAAAGAAGATCTTCGAGCCGACGGATATGCAGATGGGCGTCAAGCAGATCAAGATCGACCAGATCGTTCAGCTCGGCGACAAATACTATATCAAGGGACAGAACTTTACCGAATACAGCAGGATCTCGCTGGACGGCGAAGTGCTGAAGACCGTCTATCTCGGCCCCACCATCCTGGCGCTCAATGAAGAGGTTGATCCGGAGAGAGTCTCCGAGATGAAGGTCAGCCAGGTGGAGAAGAACAAGGAGATTCTGAGTACGACGGAGTAACATCACAAGAGCCTCCGCAAAGGCAGGACGGAAAGGAGATGCCCGAAGATGTGCGCAGTAAAGGTGCCGACACTTGAAACAGACCGTCTGGTCCTGCGGATGTGGAACCGCAGGGACGCCGCGGATCTGTATGAGTACGCGAAAAATCCGAATGTCGGACCGAACGCGGGATGGAAACCCCACGCGAACATCGCGGAGTCCAGAAGGATCATCAGCCAGATTTTCCGGGAGCACTCCACATGGGCGATCACCCTGCGCGGGAGCGGAAAGCCGATCGGCAGCATCGGCCTGGAGAAGGATATGTTCCGCACAGGGATCAGAAGCTGTGAGCTGGGCTATTCCCTTTCGGAGGATTACTGGGGGCAGGGCATCATGACAGAGGCCGCGAAGCGGGTGATCCGGTACGGCTTTGAGCAGATGCACCTGCAGGTGATATCCATCCGCACGGCGGAGAACAATATGAGGAGCCGCCGCGTGATCGAGAAATGCGGGTTCACTTACGAGGGGAGCCTCAGGAAGACCGCCAGGATGTATGATGGAACTTACAGGGACGCCAGGTTCCACTCCCTGCTGCGTGAGGAATATGAAGAAATCACCGCGGCGCGGGCAGGCGGCCCGGAGGGGGAACCGGTTCCGGAAGGGAAGCTAAATCCGGAAGGAGTCCCCGATCCGGAAGGGAACCCGGAATTTGAATGAGAAGCGTTTGTGCCCTTGAAGCGGACGCGGAAATGTGATAACATACTTTGGTCTATGGAAAACTATATGAAGGAAGCTCTGAAAGAAGCGGAGAAAGCGGCTGCCATGGGAGAAGTCCCGGTGGGAGCCGTCATCGTGAAGGACGGCGAGATCATCGCCAGAGGTCACAACCGCACGGAAACGGACAGGGATCCTACCGCGCACGCTGAGATGATCGCGATCAGGGAGGCCGCGAAAGCGCTTGGAGGCTGGCGGCTTTCGGGATGCGAGATGTATGTGACGATGGAGCCCTGCAGCATGTGCGCGGGCGCTGTCGTATGGTCCCGCATCAGCAGGCTGGTGATCGGGACGATGGATCCCAAGGGAGGCGCGTGCGGGTCCGTATTCAATATCGTACAGGAGCCGAAGCTGAACCATCGTGTCGACATGGAGACGGGGTGCCTGCAGGAAGAGTGCTCCGCGCTTATCAGAAAGTTTTTCAGAGATCTGAGGGCAGAGAGGTCCCTGCAGAAAAACAGATTACCGGAGGAAACGGAAGCATGAAAAGAGTAATAGCACTGGTTCTGGTGCTGATCACGATGATCGTCATGGCGGCGCCGGCAGCCTTTGCGGCAGATAAAGCGGCTGATACAGGATTTTCTATCGTAACGACCTCGCCGAAGGACGGCCAGAAGGGCGTAGCGGTAGACAACTTCAGTGTGAAGATCTACTTCAGCAAGGAAATGATGCCTACTTCTGAGGCGATCCGCAAGGCGAATGAAAAGCAGTTCGTCCTGAAAGATGAGGAAGGCAAAAAGGTCCCTGTCAAGGTCTATTACAGCGAGAAGGAAAAGAAGCGCGGGCTGATGATGGTCGCCGCCGACTATTCCAACAACAATGAGAAGAATGTTCAGATCAAAGGCGCGTCCACATATGTGCTTACCATAGGAAAGGGACTGCAGTCGACAGACGGAAGCCTTTACGGAAAGAACACAAAGATCACTCTCACTACGCTGAACCAGCAGAGATCCACGTATGTCTACATGATCCTCATGGTCCTCATGATGGGCGGCATGATCTTCTTCACCATGAGAAGCGCGAAGAAGGCGAAGGAAAAGGAAAAGGACGAGAAGACGACAAAGGGCGCGAATCCTTATAAGGAAGCCAAAAAGACAGGCAAGTCCATTGAGGAGATCGTCGAGAAGAATAAGAAGGCCAAGGCGAAGCAGCAGGCTGCCATCGAAAGGCAGAAGGCTCACGAAGCTGAGCTGGAGGCTGAGATCCTCGAAAAGATGCGCAAGGAAAAGAACAAGCGCGTCAGCGGACCGCGGCCGATCTCGGCGGCAGGCAGCGCGTACAAGGTAGAGGTCAAGGGCCCTGCAAAGGCAGAAGAAAAGAAAAGCAGCAAGGGCACGACAAACCCGAAAAACCAGTCGGGAAAGAAAAAGAACTCGAAGAAAAAGAAATAACAGCGTGAACTGAACAGGAAGCAGGAAGGCGAACAGCCCGCCTGCTTCTTTTCAAAGGAAGGCCAGATATGAAAGAGCAGGAAAAGAAGATTCGTCTTAACGCGTTCGCGAAGGTAAATCTCTGCCTCGATGTAAAGGGGCTAATGGAGAACGGATTCCACGAAGTGCATATGATTTTGCAGCAGATCGGCCTCTGCGACGAGGTGCTGGTGAGATGGCGGCCCGGAGCGGGGCCCTCAGGAGAGGCCGGGGGCGGATTAAGAATCAGCATCGGCACGAACCGGCCCTATCTGCCGACAGACCGGCGGAATCTCGCCTTCCGCGCGGCGGAGGTCATGGCGCAGCGGTACGCGCCGGATATGCAGGGATCTGTCAGAATCGATATCCTGAAGCGGATACCTGTCGCGGCAGGCCTCGCGGGGGGAAGCAGCAACTGCGCCGCTGTGATACACGCGCTGAACTGCCTTTGGGATCTGGGGCTCGGCCTGAAGGAACTCTGCGAAGCCGGAAGCGTTCTGGGATCGGACGTCCCGTTCTGTGTCATGGGGCAGGCGGCGGCGGACCCGGTTTTGAAGGAGCGTTTCAAAGAGGATCCACTCGCCTGTCACTGCGCGGTTGCGAGCGGCAGAGGGACGGATCTTCAGCCGATCCGCGGACTGGAGAGCGACATGGTGCTTTCCAAGCCTCCGGTCAGCGTTTCCACGGCGGAGGTCTACCGGGGAATCGATGAAGCGGAGATCCCTCAGCGGCCGGATGTGGACGCGATGGCAGCGGATCTGGAGGCTGGCAGAACCGGCGGGATAGAAAAAAATATGGTCAACGTACTTGAAAATGTGACCTTAAAGAAGTATCCTATTATTGTGTATACAAAGGACAAAATGCAGAGCATGTGCAAGCCGGAGCAGGTGCTGATGAGCGGGAGCGGACCGACGGTATTCGGGCTATGCGGTTCCCGCGGGGAAGCAAAGAAAATCTGCGAAAGCATGCGGGAAATGAACCGTGAAAGCTTCTGGACCCGGACCACATACTGAACTTGAGGAAAAGAGGACATCGATGCTTAATTTTGACATACAGAATCACAAACCCCTGCGGGAAATGGTTTATGAAGAACTCAAAATGCAGATTCTGACCGGCGAGATCGTGCCGGGAACAAGGATGATGGAGGTAGAGCTTGCGGGCGAAATGGGCGTCAGCAGAACTCCCGTGAGGGAGGCAATCAGAAAGCTTGAGAAGGAGGGACTCGTCACTATCGAGCCGCGCCGCGGCGCGTACGCTTCACGCATTTCCACTCAGGATATGATCGAGATCCTGGAAGTGCGTCAGGATCTGGAAGGTCTGGCGGCTTATTTCGCGGCTTCGCGGATGAGTCCGGAAAATCTGGAGCAGCTTCGCAAGATCTCCGCGAATTACAACAAGGCCGTGGAAGAAGGCAACATGAGCGACCTGATCCATTATGATACAGGCTTCCACCGTCTTATCGTCGACTCCTGCAGGAACAAGATCCTGGTCAACATGGTCGAGCAGCTGCAGGAACTGGTTCTTAGATTCCGTTATATCTATTACGACAATTTCAAAAGAGCGGAAAAAATGCCTGCGGAGCATCAGGAGATCCTGGACGCGATCGCCAGCGGAGACGCTGACCGGGCGAGAAACGCGGCGGATCTGCATATCGAGCGTCTGAAACAGATGGTCATCGAGGACGGAATGCAGAGATAGCGGCGGCAGAACGCGGCGAACTGAGCGGAGTGTAAACCCCGCTTTTTTCTAAAGAGGAGTATATATGGTATTAGACTGTATCACAGCGGCCCTGATCATCATCCCGATGGGGCTTGGTATGGCGCGGGGCTTCTTTTATATTATAGTAAGATTCGCCGGCTGGCTTGGCGCGATGGCCGGAGGCTTTTATCTTGCGCCGATCACTTCTGACATCCTGAAGATCAGTTTCGTCGGCGAAACGGTCTACGGAGCGCTTCAGGAGAAATTCGGCGCGGGCGCGGATCAGGTCGCCGGGGCGACGGAAGGGCTTCCCGGGATCCTGAGCGGGGTCATAGGAACTGCCGCCCAGAACACGGCGGAGTCTTTCGCGCAGACGCTGGGGGATCTGATCATGACGGTGCTTGGATTCCTGGCGGTAGTGATACTGATCAGGCTCCTGCTGATTTTCGTGATCCGGCCGCTTTCAAAGGCAAGCAAAAACGGGAAGATCGCGTTTCCAAACAAGGTGGCGGGGCTTATTGCCGGCGGGCTGGAGGGCCTTCTGCTGGCGTTCCTGTTCCTGGCGGCGCTGATCCCCGTGATGCATATGACTTCGCCGGAGATGTCGGCGTCGATCGCGGACGGACTTAAGTTTTCTCATCTGGCGGGATCTCTTTATGACGGGAATCTGCTGCTGGTTATCTTAGGAAAGGGAATCTGAAAGAGAGGACAATAATAAATGAAAGACTACAGCTATCTTCAGAATGGAAGTGACATCAGGGGAATCGCTATCACAGGGATCCCCGGGCAGCTGCCGAACCTGCGCCCGCAGGAGGGCACGGACATCGCGAAAGGGTTTCTGGTCTGGCTTTGCAAAAGGCTGGGCAAGCGGCCCCAGGACCTGACCATCGCAATGGGAAGAGACCCCAGAATCTCCGCGAAAAAGCTGATAGACGGTCTCATGTTCGGATTCGGGCCTTACGGAACCCATGTGCTGGAATGCGGACTCGCGTCCACTCCGGCAATGTTCATGGCAACCCAGTTCCCGGGATTTGACTGCGACGCGTCCATGATGATCACAGCGAGCCACCTTCCTTACAACAGGAACGGCTTCAAGTTCTTCACCCCGGAAGGCGGGCTGAACAAGGAGGACATCCGGGACATTCTCGC
>CADBRP010000195.1 GCA_902797095.1 uncultured Eubacteriales bacterium
CCCCCTGCGGGAAATCTGAAACCATGATCTACAACAATATACTGGAAGCTATGGGAAATACGCCGATCATCCGGCTGAATCATCTGCCCGGCCCCGATGACGCGGAGGTCCTCGTAAAATACGAAGGCAGCAATGTCGGCGGTTCCATCAAGACCCGCACCGCGCTTAAAATGATCGAAGAGGCGGAGCGGAAAGGCCTGCTCAGCCCCGATTCTGTCATCGTGGAGCCCACAAGCGGCAATCAGGGCATCGGCCTGGCGCTGGTCGGCGCGGTCAAAGGATACCGGACCATCATCATCATGCCGGATTCCGTCAGCATCGAGCGCAGGCTTCTGGTAACCCATTACGGGGCTGAGATCCGTCTGGTCCATGACGATAACGACATCGGCGAAGCCATCGACAACTGCATCAAGATGGCGCGGCTGCTCAAAGCCGAGGACCCGCACGTCTTCATCCCGGACCAGTTCTCAAACAGAGACAACCTTAAGGCGCATGAAGAAAACACCGCTCTGGAGATCCTCGAGCAGATCCGCGGACCAATCGACGGCTTCTGCTCCGGCGTCGGAACCGGCGGCACCATCACAGGCATCGGGCGCATTTTAAGGGAACACAACCCCAACATCCAGATCTGGGCCGCGGAGCCGGAGGACGCGGCGATCCTTTCCGGCGGCAACATCGGCACGCATCTGCAGATGGGCATCGGCGACGGTCTGATCCCGGATATCCTGGACACTAACATCTATCAGAAGATCTCCCTCGTCAGCGACGATGAGGCAATGGAAACGACCCGCCGCCTCGCCAGAGAAGAAGGCCTTCTCTGCGGCATCTCCAGCGGGACCAACGTCTGCGTCGCCCTGAAGATGGCGAAGGAGCTGGGCAAAGGCAGGAGAATCGTCACCATCCTTCCCGATACCGGGGAACGCTATTTCTCCACGCCGCTGTTCGATCACAGCGTGGAATAGAAGACTGTAAGATTAAGAACCGAACAAAAACAGGGCTGCCCCGCGAATCGCGAATCAACCGATTCACAGGGCAGCCCGTTTTTTATTATCTTATCCTCCGGCAGCCGAGCCGCCGTCCTGCTTTTACATAATCAGAAGAGACACTCTCTCCCTGGTGCGCTCCTCGCCCAGGATCTGCTGGATCTCCCATACATCCGGTGACTGGGATCTTCCCATGACCGCAAGGCGGATGACTGTGGAAACGTGTCCGACATGACCCTTGTACTCATCGGGGTGCTTTTTGAAATCCTTCGGTTTCGCCGCGTATCCGAGATCTGTCGCGATGGCGCGGATCTTGTCGAACCACGCGCTCTGATCATCGCTGTGGTCGTAGGTCTCAAGATACCTGCGCAGGATCTCCTGCGCGTCCTCGTCCGTTACGTTCTCCGGAACGGCCTCCTCGATCCTGAAGTACTCATCATAGAAATAGCTGATAAAGCTGAATATCTGGCTTCCGCAGACGAGATCCTTTCTCGGCTTGTTTCCGCTGCGTCCCAGATCCAGGATCTTCTCAAGATATCCGGTTCCGTAGCGGCTGCCCTCGTCATCCGTAAACAGCGGAAGCAGCTCCGGCCGGTAGGTCTTCGCCCAGTCTTTCATGAACTGCGCCAGCTCATCCGCCGGGATCTTCAGGAGAACATCTTTTGAGATGTCGTTGAGCTTGTTCAGATCGAACAGGACTCCGGCGCTGCTCATCTTGGCCATGCTGAAGGGGAACTCCTCCAGCGGCGTATCCGGATTTTCCATGCGCCACTCCTCGAAGTTGGAGTTTAAGATCGTCATCAGGTATTCCCTGACTGCAAGCGGGTGGTATCCTTCGCTCCTGTAGTAATCCAGGGAAAGCTCGGGGTCCTTTCTCTTGCTCAGCTTGCGCTTGTTGCCGGTCTCATCATCCAGCTTCATCAGGACCGCGGTATGGCAGTAGGTCGGAGGCTCGAAGCCCAGCTTTTCAAAGAGCTCGATATGGATCGGCAGCGACATCAGCCACTCTTCTCCCCTGACCACGTGCGTCGTCCGCATCAGATGGTCGTCCACAACATGCGCGAAGTGATATGTCGGGATTCCCGTCGCCTTGAGGATGATCACATCCAGCTCGTTGGCGGGCATGGACAGCGTTCCGCGGATAGCGTCTTCCACATGGATGTACTTCACGCTTCCGTCCGCTTCTTTATTTCCGCCGGAGCGCAGACGCACTACGTAGCTCTTTCCTGCGGCGATATTCGCTTCGATCTCCTCCAGCGAAAGGTCTCTGTCCCTCGCGTAGCTTCCGTAGATTCCGGTCGTCTCCTTTGCGGCCTCCTGCTCCTCGCGGATCTTCGCGATCTCCTCTTCAGTCAAAAAGCACGGATACGCCAGTCCCTGCTCCACGAGGCTCTTCGCGAAGCTCTGATAGATTTCGCCTCTGAGGCTCTGGTAATACGGTCCGTAGCCTCTGTCCTCAAGCTCCGCGCCTTCGTCAAAGTGAATATCGAAAAAGTCGAGTGAAGAGGTGATGATATCAACAGCGCCCTCCACATACCTTTTGTCATCTGTATCCTCGATCCGCAGATAGAATGTTCCGCCGGACTGATGCGCCAGACGCTCGTCCACCAGCGCGCCGTAGAGATTGCCCAGATGAATGAATCCTGTCGGGCTCGGGCCCAGACGTGTCACCATCGCGCCCTCCGGAAGTTCCCTCTCAGGAAATGCGGCTTCCCAGTCCGCCGGGGTTTTATCTATTTCGGGGAAAAGCAGGTTTGCCAGTTTCTGATAGTCCATCGGTAAGCCTCCTGTCAGATCGGTTATAAAAAACAGCCGGCCGTCGTTTTCGCCAGCCGGATTATTGTACCATTAATTGAAGCCGCGGTCAAAGAAACTCTGCCTCACACGACCAGTTCGATCAGGAAAACGCTCATGCAGCACGCTCCCGCGACGAGAAAAAGATTTCCGCCGAACCACGCGCAGAGGATTCCCGCGACCAGCGCTCCCGCTCCCGCCAGCGGGGACTGGGTCGCTTCAATGATAGCGGGGAACGTCATCACCGCCAGAGTCACATACGGCACATAATACAGAAAGGACTGGAAAAACCGGTTCTCGATGGGATGGCGGATCACGGTGAACGCGAACACCCTGCAGGCGTAGGTCGCCAGCGCCATGGTCAGGATGAAGATGTAAATATAAAGGTTACTGCTCATTGTTTTCCCCCTTTTCATACCGCGGAAACAGTATCGCCGCGCAGGAAGATATCACTACTGTCAGAAGGATCGTCCGGTTTCCCGCGGAAAGTCCGCTCACCACCGGGGCGTGAACCGCGGCGAAGCTTGCCGCGAAGCTTACCAGCACGACCGCCGCGACGATCTTGTCTTTTTTGCTGGCGGGCACGATTACCGCGAGGAACATGCCGTACAGCGCCACTCCGAGGGCGCTGACCGCTGCCGCCGGCAGGATATTTCCCATCATGATTCCCAGCGCCGTCCCGACGGACCAGCATGGCACCGAGACCACGAACGCGCCGAAGGGATAAAAAGGATTCACCTCCCACGGGCGGGCGATGGTGATTCCGAAGATCTCATCCGTTATGGTAAGGCCTGTGAGCAGCCTTTTCCCGAGGGACGTTCCTTCCGGAAGGCGCTGGTTCAGCGCGAATCCCATCAGAAGATATCTCGCGTTCGTTATGACCGTCATCAGAATCAGCTGAATCAGTGTCGCGCGCGCCGCGTACAGCGTGAATCCGATATACTGCCCTGCCGACGCGTAGGTCGTGATGCTTGCTACGAATCCCTGCAAGGGGCTGAAGCCGCAGTCCCTCGCGGTGATCCCGAGTGAAAACGCGACCGCGAAATATCCCATCGCGATCGGAATCCCGTGCCGCATCCCGAGTACAAATCCTTCTCTGTCCTTTCCGCTCATCAGAAAACCTTTCTTTCGTTCTTCCGTTCTTCCGGAGTTTTTTCTCTCCGTTTTCATTGGGATTATATCACCGGGCTTGCTATTAGTAAAATTCATGTTTATAATGTATCAATAAGTTTTACTAATGCTTGCAGGCGGCCGGTCCGCCGCAAAAGCAGGCTTCAGGAGGATATTATTTTATGCGCCAGTTCTCCCGTTATCATATTTTCTGCCGGATCGTCGATCTCGGCAGCTTCACCGCAGCCGCAAACGAGCTCGGCTATACACAGAGCGCAGTCAGCCAGATCGTTCGCTCTCTGGAAACAGAGCTCGGCGTCTCCCTGCTGGAACGGCGCAGGGACGGCGTCCGCCTCACCGCCGACGGAGAGCAGTACCTGCCTTTTCTCCGCAACCTCTCCGCAGCAGAGCGTTCACTGCAGGAAAAGCAGCAGGAGATGGAAGGCCTGGAACGCAGCACGATCCTGATCGACACCTTTACCAGCGTGAGCAGAAACATGCTTCCGCCGCTGATGCGCGCCTTCAAAGAGCAGTATCCGGGAGTGCAGTTTGTCCTGCGGCAGGGAGACTACGAATCCATCAGGGAGGATATCATAAACGGCGTTGTTGACCTGGGTTTCCTTTCTACCGGAAAGAGCGCCGTTTCCCCGGAACCCTCCGCGCCGGAACAGCCATCCGGAACGGAACAGCCTTCCGGAACGAAACAGCCACCCGAATCGGAACAGCCTTCCGGAACGCCGGATTCCGGCTCTGCTGTTCCGCTTCCCCTTGAGGGCCTTGAAGCGCAGAAGCTCTACGACGATGATATGGTCGCGGTCCTCCCTCCGGAACACCCGCTCGCGAAGAAGTCCTCCGTTACTCTGGAGGATCTTGTCTCTGAAGATCTGATCCTTCTCGATGAGGGCGTGCAGTCCAGCACCGTGCTGGACGGATTCTCACGCATGGGGCTCACCCCCTCCGTAGCGTACAAGATTTATGACGATTACACCATCATGACCATGATCCGGCAAAGCCTCGGTGTATCGATCCTGTTCCGCAACGTAGTTGAGGGCTTTTCCAAAGGCGTCGCTGTCCGGGAGCTCTCCCCCCGCCTGACCCGTCCAGTCTACCTCGCCTGGAAAGACCGCTCCACCATGCCCCTCGCCGCCCGCAGATTCGCCGACTACCTTCTCAAGCATGACGAATACTGGCGAAAAGAGCACCGATAACAGCTCCCGAAAGAACCCGGGCCCCTTCGCGCCCTGCCGTACAATTGACTGAATAAAAAGAAAACGCATAACACCGAAAAAAACTCTTGAAACGCCTCTCCATATTTGCTATACTTAATCTCGGTTCAGAAAAACAGAATATGCACCATTAGCTCAGCTGGCAGAGCACCTGACTCTTAATCAGGGTGTCCAGGGTTCGAACCCCTGATGGTGTACCAA
>CADBRP010000196.1 GCA_902797095.1 uncultured Eubacteriales bacterium
GGCAGTCCGGCCGCCCCGCCGCCCCATCAGACACAACAGAAAGGACACACTCATGGGATCTCTTGAAGGACTTAAAATACTCGACTTTTCAACTCTGCTGCCCGGCCCTTACGCTTCGCTGATCCTGGCCGACCTCGGCGCCGAAGTCCTGAGCATCTGCTCCCCCTCGCGCTACGACCTCGTGCAGCACTACGGCGCGAAAATAGACGGCACGGACCTCACAGCCTGCTCGGCGTGGCTCGGCCGGAACAAAAAAACCATGTTCCTGAATCTGAAAACGCCCCAGGCCCGGCAGATCGTCCGGGACCTGATCATGGAATACGATATCGTGCTGGAGCAGTTCCGCCCCGGCGTCATGCAAAGGCTGGGCCTCGGCTTTGAAGATCTAAGAAAAGTCAACCCCCGCCTGATCTGGTGCGCCCTCACCGGCTACGGACAGACCGGCCCCTTAAAGGACGCCGCCGGCCATGACATCAATTATATGTCCCGCAGCGGCATCATCTCCCACGCCGGGCGCGCCGAAGGCGGCCCGTCGCTGATGAATTTCCAGATTGCCGACATCGCCGCCGGCTCCATGAATTCCGTGATCGGGATCCTGGCCGCCGCCTGGTCCAGAGAGCGCACCGGCCGCGGCCAGCTGGTGGACATCTCCATGATGGACGGCTGCGTCCCCTTCAACAGTCTGGACGGCGCTGACTTTCTGGTATCAAAAAAGCAGCCCGCGAGGGAAGGCCAGCTTCTCAACGGCGGCTGCATGTATGATTATTATGAGACCAGCGACGGCGGCTTCATGAGCGTCGGCTCGCTGGAACCGAAATTCTGGGAAAACTTCTGCCGCGCCATCGGCCGCGAGGATCTTATCAAAGGCACGGTCAGCCCGGAAAACGCCGCGCAGGTAAAACAGGAGATCCGGGCGATCTTCCGCTCAAAGACCCGCGCTGAGTGGACAGAGATCTTTGCAAAAGCAGATGCCTGCGTCCAGCCCGTCCTGGATCTTGACGAAGCCCTGCTGCAGGATGAGCAGATCAAAAAAAGAGGCATGGTCGTGGATGTCGACATGCCTCTGCATGATAATATCAAGGTCCGGCAGATGGGCACCGCGGTCCGTCTGAGCGAGACCCCCTGCGAATACCGGCACGCCGGCTTTCCTCCGGGCCATCACACCCGCGAGATCATCAGCGCGCTGGGGCTGGATTATGATGCCCTCGCGGCCGAAGGCGTCTTCGACTAAGCGGGCAGGCGGCCGAACAGAATCATCTTCGGCTGAATGTGGCAGCGGCCGGCGGCGGCTCCGAACAGGAGCGCCTCCGGCCGCTGGTTTTCTCCGAGCAGAATTGTTTCTGATAGAAGAAGTCTAGTTATACACATCCTCCAGGAACGCGAGATAATCCTTGTTGAATTTCTCGTGGTCCTCGAACATCAGTCCGTGTCCGCATCCCGGGAAGGTATCCAGCACTGAGTTCTTGATGTTCTCCTGCATATATCTTCCGTGATCCGGGTAGTAAAGCAGGCCGTTCTCGCTGTACGCCAGGAATGTCGGCACGTCGATCTTCGGCAGAACGTCTCTGTAATCCTTCACCGCCATCGCGATCCACATGTTCAGCATGCAGTGCGGCAGATTGTTCTTCGCCTGCGCCATGCACCACTTGAACATCTCGTCATTCTGGTCATAGCCCTCCGCGAACAGGTTCGGAATGAACGCCTCGCACGCCGCCGGCCAGTTGGTCGCCACGAGCTCCATGAATCCCAGGTTGTCAAATGTGTTGAACACTCTGGACTGTCCCAGCTGCCACTCGTCGTCCGCCAGAAGCTTCGGCGTCATGTCGATGCAGCAGATACTCTTGAGGTTCTCGTTGCCGAACAGATCGATGTAATTGAGAATGATGCTGGTTCCCATGGACCATCCCACCAGGTTCACGTCCTTCAGCTGCAGGAACGCGATCAGCTCATGCAGGTCCTTCGCGAATGTATCCAGGCTCATGTTCATCTCGGTCGCTTCAGGGGATTTGTCTGAGATCCCGTGTCCGCGCAGGTCATATGTGATGACCTTGTATTTCTGCGCAAAGGCAGGTGTCTGGTACTGATAAAACTCTGTGTTGCATGTCCAGCCGTGGATCAGAACGATCGGTTCGCCTTCTCCGGTTACTTCGTAATGGATCTTGCACTTGTCGCTTGTTTCAAAAAATGCCATCATTGCCTCCTTTTCATTGAACTTCAGGCACTCGTTTTTTATATTATTGTTTATTTCCCGAAATCTTTCTTTCAAAATCCGCTGATATTTCATAAAAAATGTTGTATATCGCCCGATTTAATGATATTTTTTAAAAAAATATCCATCTGCGCCAGTGGCGGCGCCATCCGCCCCGCCTATGAGGACAGTCCCATGAAACATTTTTATGAATCCATCGGCGCCCGCGATCCCGGCCTGATCCGCCGGCTGGAGGATCTGGAATCCTCGATCGCCGCCTTTTCCCGTTTCACCTCGATCCCCGTCACATTCTTTTCCCCTGCCTTTGAGCTCCAATGGGAATTCAACAAGACCGCGAAATTCTGCATCACCAACCGGTCCTACGAAAACCCCTGCTCCAAATGCAGGACATCCATGGCGGAAGCCATGGCAGGCGCATCCGACGCCCCGGAAGGCTCCACCTTCATCTGCGCCACCGGCCTGGTCAACATCTGCTGCCCCTTCTTTTGCAAAGGCAGGCTCGCCGGTTACTTCATCGCGGGGCCCATGGCCATGGGGCGGGACCACAACCGGGTCATCTCCGAGTTTTACGAAAAGGTCCAGGAGGAGAGCATCGACATGCCGCTCCTGATGACGATGACGAACAACCTCAATGTCTATTCGCCGGATGATGTGGACAATCTTTCGAAGATCTTTTACGATGTGCTGCGCGCCTTCAAGGCTCCGGCGGAAAAGCAGGAGACGGAGCATGAAAAGGCAGGCGATCCGCAGAGGTACTCCCCGCGGCCGGCAATCGAATACAGCGGGCATTCCGATGTCGTTTTCAACGCCCTGGCCTATATCCACAGCCACTTCCGGACCATTTCGGATCTGCAGGAGATCGCCGATTACGTGCATGTCTCCCGGTCGTACCTTTCTTCGCTGTTCAAAAAAGAGACCGGCGTATCCGTGGTGGATTATTTCCACACGCTGCGGATGGACGCCGCTCTCTGGGCTCTTGAACATACTGATATGAATGTGACGGATATCGCGCTTTCAGTGGGCTACCGGGAATCCAGCTACTTCAGCCGGCTGTTTAAGGA
>CADBRP010000197.1 GCA_902797095.1 uncultured Eubacteriales bacterium
GGTCGGCGCGAGAAACATGCAGAACTTCGAGCTGCTGAAGGCCGTCGGCAGGACGGACAAGCCGGTGCTTCTCAAGCGGGGACTTGCAAATACCATGAAGGAACTGCTGATGAGCGCTGAGTACATCATGTCAGAAGGAAACGAGAGGGTCATCCTCTGTGAGAGGGGAATCAGGACCTTTGAAACATATACGCGTAATACCCTGGATCTTTCAGCCGTACCGGCTCTGAGGGAAAAGACGCATCTTCCGATCGTTATCGATCCGAGCCATGCGACAGGCAAGGCTTCGCTTGTAGAGCCGATGGCCCTGGCGGCGGCTGCCGCCGGCGCGGACGGGCTGATGATCGAGGTGCACAATGATCCCCAGAAGGCGCTCTGCGACGGCGCTCAGTCTCTGACGCCGGCACAGTTTGAGAAGCTGGCTGTTAAAGTGGCGAAGGTGAGGGAGGCGCTTGAATTATGAAAACATTAGGTGTTGTCGGACTGGGACTGATCGGAGGTTCCTTTGTCAAAGCGTATGAACAGTCGGATGACTGGAAAATCTACGGCTATGACATTGATGACAGGATCAATCAGTTCGCGGTTCTTGCGGATGACATCGAGGATATATTGACAGAAGACAACATCGGTGAATGTGATCTCATTCTGCTGGCCGTATACCCTGCGGCGGCGATCGAATATCTTGAAAACATGGGACGCTTCATTTCACCGAACGCGGTAGTGATAGACTGCTGCGGTGTAAAAGGGTGTGTATGTCCTGCCTGCGCAGAGATCGCGGATCGTTACGGATTCACGTACGCGGGAGGGCATCCCATGGCGGGACGGCATTATTCCGGATTCAAATACGCGACGGAGAAGCTGTTCCGGGGCGCTCCGATGGTCATCGTGCCGTCGGTGTATGATGATATCAGCCTTTTGGCAAATCTGAAAGATTTGCTTGGGCCGGCCAAATTCGGGAGCATCAGCGTAACGACCGCTGAGGAGCACGATCGGATGATCGCCTTTACATCCCAGCTGGCTCATGTGGTATCAAACGCCTATGTTAAGAGCCCTACAGCTGCCGGGCACAATGGCTTCAGTGCAGGCAGCTACCGCGATCTCACCAGGGTTGCCTGGCTGAATGAGACGATGTGGACCGAACTCTTTATGCTGAACCGGGAGAATCTGTGTGCTGAACTGGATCATCTCATCGGTTCGCTGCAGGAGTATCGGGACGCGTTGGAACAAAGGGATTCAGAAAGAATGGAAACACTCCTCGCGGAGGGAAGAAGAAGAAAAGAGGAACTCGACGGATAATGAATACTCAAATATCGAGATCTCCTGCCGGGGGAGTGATTCCTGCGATCCCTTCAAAATCGGCTGCCCACAGAATCATGATAGCGGCAGCCCTTTCGGGACTGGAACCCGGAGAATCCTTCGATGGCCTTTCGGAGGATATTACAGCGACAAAGAATTGTCTGGAGGCGCTTGGCCTCTGGTCATCAGATGATAAAGAAAAAGGACAGAAGGATACAGAGAAGATCAGAAAGCTTTTCTGCGGAGAAAGCGGTTCTACGCTGCGTTTTCTGATTCCCCTGGCAGCGGTGCTGGGAATAGACGCTGACTTTTACTGCGCGGGAAGGCTGCCTGACCGGCCTATGGATCCGCTGATCCGCTGCCTGAATGAACACGGGACTTCCCTTGAGGGGCGCGATCCGAAGATGGTCCGGGGGAAACTTTCCGGAGGGGAGTATACGCTCGCCGGAAATGTTTCATCACAGTATGTGACCGGACTTCTGATGGCGCTGCCGCTGGCGGAGGATGACAGTACGCTCCGCGTAGAGGGACGGCTTCAGTCCAGGCCGTATGTGGATATGACAATGGAGGTTTTGAAGAAAGCCGGCATAAGCATACTCGAAACCGCCCGCGAAAGCGGAACGGACGGAGCGGAGGATACGGTCTTTGAAATCAGGGGAAGGCAGAAATACGCGCTTTCCCGCGAGGACCGGGATCATGTGGAGGGAGACTGGTCCAACGCGGCGTTCTGGATGGTGATGGACGCGGTCTCTGACGGACGGATAGAATGCACGGGGCTTGATTCCGCGTCCGCCCAGGGAGACAGAGCGATAGCGGATCTGATCCCGCAGATGAAGAAAGCCGGTTCGGATCATTTCAGAATAGATGTGTCGGATATACCGGACCTTGTGCCCGCGCTGTCAGTGCTGGCCTGCGGAAGGCCGGAGGGCAGCGTCACCGAGATCACAGGGGCGGAGCGGCTGCGCTTCAAGGAAAGCGATCGGCTGCGCGCGGTAAGCACTGTGCTGACGGGCCTTGGCGCGGATATTGAGGAACTTGAGGCGGGGCTTCTGATCCGGTCCCGGGGACCGATCCGGGGCGGGACAGCGGATTCCTTCGGCGATCACAGGATCGTCATGATGGCTGCTGCCGCGGCATGCATCTCGGAAGGAGATGTGACGGTCATAGGTGCGGAGGCTGTCCGGAAATCATATCCGCGGTTCTTTGATGATTATAATAAACTGGGAGGAGAAGCGAAGTGGCTGCAGCATTCGGACAGATGATCAGACTGGAGCTTTACGGAGAATCTCACGGGCCCTGCATCGGCGTACGGGTTGACGGTTTGCCGGCAGGGCTTCCTGTTGATTTGGAGAAACTTCAGCGTTTTCTTGAGCGGCGGGCTCCGGGGAGGAACGAGTGGTCCACATCGAGGAAGGAGCCGGACAGGCCGGAATTCATCTCCGGACTTGCTCCCGCGGAGGAGGGGAGCCGGATACGCGTGACTGACGGGAGCCGCCTGGAAGCGGTGATCAGAAACACCAATATACGCCCTCAGGATTATCGGAAGACAAATACCATTCCGCGTCCCGGGCACGCTGATTATCCCGCATGGGTAAAATACGGAGAGATACCATCAGGGGGAGGCGTGTTCAGCGCCAGGCTGACCGCGGCGCTCTGTATTGCCGGGGGGATGTTCATGCAGTGGCTGGAGGATCGCGGCGTAACCATACGGGCGCATATCGCCTCTGTCGGAGAGATAGAGGACGCGCCGCTTTTTGAAGACGCGGCTCAGGGGGAGCCTGCCTTTGTAAACGAATCGTTTCCTGTGGTCGATGAAAAGCAGGGTGAGAAGATGAAGGAACTGATTGCGCGGACGAAGGAAAACGGAGACTCCGTCGGAGGCGTCATCGAATGCGCGGTCACAGGCATTCCGGCAGGAGCCGGAAGCCCGCTGTTCGGCTCCATCGAAGGCCGTATCTGCGAGGCACTCTTCGCGGTGCCGGCGGTTAAGGGAGTGGAATTCGGCGCGGGTTTCAAAGCGTCGGCATGGACTGGTTCGCGGAACAACGATCCGTTTGAGATCAGCGGCGGACAGGTGAGGACGGTGACCAATCACCACGGCGGAATTCTGGGAGGCCTCGCTTCCGGCATGCCGATCGTTTTCCGCGCGGCGATGAAGCCGACTCCATCCATTGCCCTTGAGCAGAAGAGTGTTGACCTTATGACGATGAAGTCCGCCGCGCTTAAGATCAGCGGGCGGCATGATCCCTGCATCGTTCCCAGAGCGGTTCCCTGTATCGAGGCTGCCGCCGCGGCGGCTGCCGTGGATATTCTTCTCGGGGAGGGGCTGCTGACAGCGGAAAGCAATGAACTCGTTCTCTGCAGACAGGAAATCGACCGCATAGACGCCGAACTTATAAGGCTGTTCCAGGAACGGATGGATGTTTCGGAACGGGTGATACGCTATAAGGAACGCCGGGGACTGCCGGTTCTGGACGCTGTCCGGGAGAAGGAGAAGCTGGATGCCCTGGGCGCGTTATGTGAAGAGGAAAAGCGGACATACATGAAAGCGGTCCTGCAGAACGTGATGGATCAGAGCAAGCTGTATCAGGAAGACAGGCGGCTGCGGTACGGGCTTTTGGGAAAGAAGCTGGGGCACAGCCACTCCCCGCGTATTCACA
>CADBRP010000198.1 GCA_902797095.1 uncultured Eubacteriales bacterium
GACGTGAAGGTGAAAACCTTCGGTTTCAACCCGAAACACGGCAACGCCGATCTCGATGTGGAGGCGGGAACGACCGGCCCGCGCGGCTATGTTCCGCGTGAGAAGAGTTCTCGGGCGTATGTCGGCCTGGACTGCAACCGCGGTGATTTCTGCTTCATCCCGCTTGGGGATGAAGACGGCAATGTCACCGGCGTCGGGATCGCCTGCTGCGGCGATAACGCTGTGCACACCCTGATGGAGGCCCTGCTTTTCGCCAGGATGGCGCTCATGCTGCAGTGTAGTGCAATCGACTGACGACCGAAGAGGCAGACCGAATGATCCGGCCTGCCTTTTCCATTTTTGGAGGAGAATCAAATGGCAAGGACTTTTTACATGGATCTGAAAATTTCCATGAAAGCGGAAGCCTTTGAGCGGCATCTGCCGACATGGGACCGGCTGGCGTCGGACTGGCGCGGTCTGGATCGGTTGTACCTGACTGAGTCGCAGCTCATTTCCCTGGCGGAAAAGCTCGAAGACACATCGTATTTTTCTTCTGAATTCCTGCTGCGCCCCTCTGTTCAGGAATTTGTCTCGATTATGCGGGAGGGGGACGCTGATACGGTGGTGGCGTTTCGCCCGTCGCTTCTGGGCGCTGATGATGTCTTCATGGATGATATCAACGGCGTCAGACGGGTCATTACCCCCGCGGTGGACGCTTACGTTTACGTGAACAATAACGGCCGGTACTGCAATGTTGTTCTGACGCTGGCCCGTTGTGTTCTGGAAACGGAAAAAGGGAACTGCTTTTCCAGCACGCAGTTCGTTGCTTTGTCCAGGTCTGATCCGTATTCATTGTTTGTGATCAATCATGACCGCCGGTATTTTCTGGAATTCGCGCGTACGATCAAGGCCTTATTCCTGGCGGTCCAGATGATGTCCCTCGACCGGCCGGAGATTCTCATACGGGAAACCGTCCGGGAGAAGACCGTAGAGACTGTGAAACAAAAGGGCCGGTATAAGAAGATCAACCGGACGCGTATGGTTCGGCTGATCCGGATTTCGGACAGCGATATCGAGCGGTTCGAGCCGCGGACGCATCATACGATCACCTGCCCGGCCTGGGGTGTCGCCGGTCACTGGCGCCACTGCAAATCGGGCGTGACGGTCTGGGTCAGGCCGCACCGCAAGGGCCGGGAACGCCGGAACCCCTTGCTTTATCAACCCAAAGAGTACGTTTTATCGAAGGAGGCTTAACCTGTGCGCATTTACTACGCGGATGTCCTCGGGCAGGAGAAAAACTGCCTTTATCCCCATTGCGCGGAGATCACGGACGATGTCTCACTGGCGGAGGCGGTCGGCCGGGATTATGTCTGCGCCGAGTACGAAAACAGTTACCGGAACAACGAGAATTTCCGGAGCAGCGACTGTCTCGCCCTGGAGTTCGACAACGACCATTCCGAAGATCCGGCTGACTGGGTCAGACCACGGCGGATCCTGGATCTGTTCCCCGGCGTTGCTGTCGCGATCCATTATAGCCGCCATCATATGAAGACCAAGAAGGGGAAAACGCCCCGCCCGAAGTTCCATGCCATGATCGCCATCGAACCGATGGCCGATCGGGAGGCGTATAAGCGCCTGAAGGAAAAGGTCGCGGCCATCGTGGGTCATGCCGATCCGAAAGCGCTGGACTCCGCGCATTTCTTTTACGGGACGGAGAATCCGCTCGTGGAGTTTTATCCCGGGAACCGGACCCTGAACGAAGTCCTGGCGGAAGAAGAGGAGTTTGACGCCGGCATGGTCCAAGGGTCCTACGGTGAGCGTGTCATAAAGGAGGGAACCCGGAACGCGACCATGAGCCGTTTTGCCGGGAAACTGGTCAGGCGTTTTGGTTATACCGATGAGGCGCATGACCTGTTTCTGAAGGAAGCGGAAAAATGTGATCCGCCTCTGGACGAAGACGAGCTGAACAAGATCTGGCACAGCGCGGCGAAAACCGCAAAGTGGGCGGAGAACCAGCCCGGTTATATCCCGCCGGCGGAGTTCAACACTGTGGGCGTCCTGAAGCCGGACGATTACAGCGACGTAGGCCAGGCGAAAGTCATTGCCACTAATTGCGCTGACGAGCTTGCTTTTACGCCCGGTACCGGTTTCCTGCGCTTTACCGGCAGACGCTGGGAGGAATCGGGGTCGAAGGCCACGGGGCTGGTGATCGACTTTCTGGATCTTCAGTTGGAGGACGCGATCCGGAATCTGGAGATTGCCCGGAAGCAGCTTCTCAATCTCGGTGTCAGCGAGTCCGCCCTTGCCACGGGCGGGAAGACCCTTGAGAAGGAAGTTCCGAAGAATGCCCTGCAGGCGTATTTCGCGTTTGTCGCTGCCGTGAACTACAAGTCGTTTGTCATGAAACGCCGCGACATGAAGTACATTACTGCCGCCATGCAGGCCGCGAAGCCCATGGTCGAAGTGGATCAGGCTTCGCTGGACGCGGACGAGAATCTCCTGAACTGTCCGGACGGTACCTATGATCTGCGTCAGGGCATGTCCGGCCGCCGTGATCATGACGCGGGTGATTTCATCACGAAGATCACCGCGGCCTCTCCCGGCGATGACGGCGCCGACCTCTGGCGGGATACGCTGGACAGGATCTTCCAGGGCGATCAGGAACTGATCGGCTACGTCCAGCGCATTGTCGGGCTCGCCGCCATCGGGGAGGTATACCAGGAGGCGATGATCATCGCCTATGGAGACGGCTCTAACGGCAAATCGA
>CADBRP010000199.1 GCA_902797095.1 uncultured Eubacteriales bacterium
CCGCCAGCCTTTTTGTAGTGCAATCATTGCAAATGAGAAACCTGCTAGCAAATTCAAATTAGCACTTGAAATTTGTTAGCAGGTTTTATTTCTCAGATCACCATGCCCGTATGCCTGCCGGGGCTGACCAGAATATCGCCCTCCTGCAGATACCGCTTGGATTTCGTGTACTTGCTGTCCCTGAGGATCTCGAATTCCCCGGTCCTCTCCAGAGGACGGAGCAGGTCGGAATCTCCTGTGCTTCCCGGCGCTGGGAGATCGACTCCCGCGCAGCAGACGCAGGCGCCTACCAGAGGGGAGCAAGAGGTCTCGCATTTCCGCGAGATAGCGGTCATATCCCAGTCGGCCGCGGCGGCCAGCTTTTTGAGCTCGCCTCTGCCGTCGCCGGGCTTCTGGTCGTATCCGATATTATCGTTTTCACAGGCGTCACGCATGGCCTGGGCAGCCTTCGCGGCTTTTTCCGGATCCTTGAAGCGGGCGACATACGTCCAGTTGTTCCAGGCGTGATGCTTGGAACTGTAGCTCCATTTGCCCGTGGCGATCTCGCCTCCGCCTTTCTGATCCCCGGTCTTGTTGCCTGTATGCCCGCTGTCGCCGCCGATAGCCTGTCCGATTCTCGCGGATTCAGGAGAAATGGAATGGCTGTCTGATTCCGGACCGTCGTATGTCTGGCCCTCGATGGTCGCGACGGCGCGGACCGTGTAATCATAGGTGGTTTCACAGTCTCTTCTGAGGAAATGCGCCTCTGTTTCATCTCCGCTTACAGTTACGGTCTCCTGCTCACCGCCGGAGGTTTCAGTTACGACGTACTGCTGCGCCTTGGGGACCTCGTCCCAGGTAACGGTGATGTGGCCGGCTCCCGGGCTTGCGACCTCGATGGACGGCTTTGGCAGAGGATTGACCATTGCTGTCGCCTTGACGTTGTCCGATCTGCTTCTTGCGGGGCCGCCTATGGCGTTTACGATGAAGCTGTATTTGCCGGATCCGTCCAGCTCGGTGAACTTGAAGGAAGTCTTCCTGGTATTATAGGTCTTTTTTATGGAGGATTTCCCTGATTTTTTAACGGCTGTGATCTGATAATGGTCACAGAGGGAGGAGGGCTTCCATGTCAGCTTGATGTAGGCGTCTTTATCGACATCCTCATCGCCGACATACTTTGCCTTAAGCTCCTTCACAGGATCGACGCTGATCCTGAAGGCCGGTTTGAGGAAACCGGTATAGTCATGGATCCCGGCGATGATGATACGCGCTTTGCCGGGGTTTTTATTATTGAGATAGCGGTAGACGTAATCCTCGCCTTCCTTGAGAGTTTTGGTCCCGAGGGTGATCTTTACTTCCGGTTTGATCGTTTTGCCTGTATAGGTGCACTCCCTCTGGCTGATTTTGAGGCGGCATTTGGACAGATTCGTGGCGCGGGCAGTGTCAGCCAGCAGGACAGAGCCTGTGCCCAGTACCAGCACAATAAGCAGAATCAGTATGAACTTGTTCCTTTTTGAAATCTGTTTCATATCATCGCCTGTTCTGAAAACCAAAACGTGCCCTATTATTATAATCCAAAGCGTGTATGCAGACAATAAGGGTTTTGTGGAATTTAGGTGAAACTGAAATCAGGAGGGCTTTCCCGGCGCGGGGGCCCCGGGGCGCTTTGGCCGCGCCTGTCCCTAAGGGCGGTTTCTTGACAAGGATATAAGCGGATAATATAATTATTCTGGCAGTTTGTATTCCTTAAAGAAAGGGAATTGATAAGCATGAAAAAAGTAATGATTCTGGGAGCCGGAAGAGGACAGGTAGGGCTTTATCACGCCGCGAAAAGGCTGGGATATGAGTCGGTTGCGGTGAGCATAGACGGCGACTGGCCTGGTTTTGCGCTGGCGGACCATATATGCCGCGTGAACCTGTACGATGTAGAGGGGGTCGCGAAACTGGCGGAGGAGATCAGCGCGGACGCGGTGGTGACAGCCTGCCTTGAGATCGGTCTTCCCGCGCTCGGGGCCGCCTGTGACAGAAACAATCTCCCCGGAATCTCCTATCAGACAGCGCTGGTTTCAACCGATAAGCTTCTGATGAAGGAAGCGCTGATGAAAGCGGGGGTAAGCACCGCCCGTTTCTGCAGGGCTTCTTCGGAGGAGGATCTTGAAAGGGCGCGCGGGGAACTGCGTTTTCCGCTGATCACAAAGGCAGTGGATCTTTCCGGGACCCGGGGCATCCATATCGCGTTTGAGGAGAAGGATCTTCTCCCGTGCTTTACGGAGACCATGGCGGCGACGGGAAAGGATTACTGCGTGGTGGAGGAATATCTGGACGGGTATGAATGCAGCGCCACGGCCCTGATCGCTGACGGCGAGGTCATGTTCGTTCTGCCCACAGGGGATCTGCGGTACGGAGAAAACGATGAAGTGCCTGTCGGGCACTACCTGCCGTATGAAGACAGCGATGATATCCTGCGGCAGATCAAAGAGGAAGTCACGAAGGCGATCTACGCCATCGGCCTGGACAACTGCGCGGTCAACGTGGATATCATGATCTGCGGTGGACGGGCGTATATCCTGGAGCTGACGGGCAGGATCGGCGCGAACTGCATGCCCGAGCTGACTTCGATCTACTACGGGTTTGATATCCATGAGATGATCATCGAAACAGCACTGGGGAATTTCGACGCGGTGCGCGGATACATGGAAAGAGAGATTCCTGAAACCGCTTGCATCGGGAAGATGATCCTGTCCGAGAAGGAAGGGACGATCCGCAGCATCGATACCGGAAGCCCGGATTCTGAGCATGTGGAGCAGATCTGGATGTTCGCCGGGGAAGGCGCGCAGATCAGAAAGTTCACCAATCCCAAGGACTGCATCGGCCAGCTGATCGTCAAGGGCAGGGATCTGGATGAATGCGAAAGGATCGCGGAGGAGACCATTGCCGGCATCAATATAGAACTGGAGCAGGAAAGCAAATGAAAAAGGTACTGATTCTGGGAGCCGGGATCTATCAGGTCCCGCTGATCAGAGCGGCCAAGAAGGCCGGTCTTTATACCATCGTTTCCAGCATCCCCGGGGACTGGCCGGGATTTGCGGAGGCGGATCAGATCTACTGTGTAAATACCACGGATAAAGAGGGGATCCTCAAGATCGCCATGGATGAGCAGATCGACGGGATCTGCACCACCGGCACGGATGTGGCGGCGGCGACCATCGGATATGTGAATGAGCGCATGGGCCTTCACGGCCTGTCGGAGATCTCCGCGGCCAGAACCTCGGACAAGACCATCATGCAGGAGACCTTCCATAACGGCGGCGTCGCATCAGCGGAGTCCATCCGCGCTGATTCGCCGCGGGAAGCCATGCTGGCGGCGGAGAAGATCGGGTTCCCGGTGGTCGTCAAATGCGTGGACAGCTCCGGAAGCCGCGGCATCACGATCGTGGACCGTCCGGAGGAGCTGCAGAAGGCTTACGAGGACGCGCTGGCGTATTCCCGAAAGGACTATGTGATCGTTGAGGAAAAGCTGGCCGGAGTGGAGATCGGGATCGACGGACTGATCCGGGACGGAGAACTGATTTTCCTGGCGCCTCATCATAAGATAGTATGCAAACGCTTTAACAAGACCATCACGGCGGGGCACAGCTTCCCGTATCACGGCAGCGAAAAGCTGCTTGACGAGATCGGGGTCCAGATCCGCAAGGCCATCACCGCGATGGGGTTCGATAACTGCGCGTTCAATTCGGACGCTTTTGTAGACGGCGAGAATGTGTCCATCATAGAGATCGGCGGCAGGGCGGGGGCGACCTGCATTCCTGAGCTGATCACCCACTGCTACGGCTTCAATTACTATGAGCAGATCATACGGCTGGCTTTCGGGCTTCCGGTGGAGATTCCGGAGCAGAAGCAGCCTGTGCCCTGCATGGCGAAGCTGATTATGAGCCCGGTGGACGGATTCATCACAAAGCTGGACCGTGAGGGCTTCGAACAGCTCCGCGAAGAAGGCGTGGACCTTTCCATGGACTACGCCATCGGACACGCGGTGGATTCGATGATCAACGGATCCCAGCGGATAGGCCAGTTCATCGTCCACACGCAGGACGAGGCGAAGCTGGAGGAGATCGAAAACAGGATCAACCGCTGCATTTATGTGAACGGACAGACGCTGGAAAAACTTTGGCAGATGGAAGATCTGCAGAAATGAGGGCCGGATGAAGAGAGAAATCGGCGGATACATGGAGCTGGAGCATTTTACGGGGCAGGAGTATTACCAGGGCCTTCCGAAGGTCAATCTGGGCAGGACCGCTCTTGTGTGGCTGCTTAGGTCTGTGAAATGCGAAGAGCTTTATATGCCTTATTATATCTGTGATACGGTAACGGACGCTGTGCTCAACGAGGGCGTGCGGGTGGTGAATTACCATCTGGATGAAGACCTGCAGCCTGTTTTTGAGCCGGGAAAGGAGCCCGGACGCAGTGACTGGGTCTACGCGGTCAATTACTACGGACAGCTGAAGGAGGAGGATATCCTCAGATGGAAGGAGCGCTGGGACAATCTGATCGTGGACAACGCGCAGGCGTATTATGATCCCCCGGTTCCCGGCGTGCATACGATATATACCTGCCGCAAGTTCCTGGGCGTCAGTGACGGCGCCTATCTCGCGACGGATATTCCGCTGTGCCCGAATACAGAGGAGGACCGCTCCTTTGAATATATGCAGCATCTTCTGGGGAGGTTCGAACAGGACGCCTC
>CADBRP010000200.1 GCA_902797095.1 uncultured Eubacteriales bacterium
AGAGAAGGCAAGATCGGCCCGGTCATGATGGGAAGAGACCACCACGACGTATCCGGAACGGACTCCCCGTTCAGAGAGACATCCAACATCAAGGACGGCTCCAACGTCATGGCGGATATGGCGGTCCAGTGCTTTGCCGGAAACGCGGCCAGAGGCATGAGCCTGTGCGCGCTGCATAACGGCGGCGGAGTAGGCATCGGCAAGGCGATCAACGGCGGGTTCGGCCTGCTTTTGGACGGAAGCGAAAGAGTTGACACGATCATCAATTCGGCCATGATGTGGGATGTCATGGGCGGCGTCGCCAGAAGAAACTGGGCGCGCAATGAGAATGCCGTGGATACGTCGGTGGCGTACAACGCGAACTACGCCGGCAAGGGCCACATCACCATTCCGTATGTAGCGGCGGATGAGCTGGTCGACAGAGTCGTGGATGAGTTTGTTAAATAAAAAAGGGATTGAGATGAAAAAAGTACTGATCAGGAATATCGGCTGCCTGCAGACCCCGGTGGGCAGCTGGAGCCACAAAGGCAGCAAACAGGGGATGAATGAGAAGTTCATGAACGCGGCGATCGCCATCGAGGACGGCAAGATTACTGAAATCACCGAGGACGGCAAACTCCCCGGTGCGGAAGAGGACTTCGATGAAATCATTGACGCGGAAGGCAATCTGGTGACACCTGGTCTGGTAGACGGACATACGCATCTGATCTTCGGCGGATACCGGCAGCATGAGATCGCGATGAAGCTCGCGGGCGCTGATTATCTGGATATCCTCCGGGCCGGCGGCGGCATTCTCGACACCGTGCGCAAGACCAGAGAAGCGTCATTCGAGGAGCTTTACGCAAAGGCAGGGGCTTTCCTGGATGAGATGCTCGGGTTCGGCGTCACGACCTGCGAGGCGAAGAGCGGATACGGCCTGGACGCGGAAAATGAGCTGAAGATGCTGGAGGTCATCCGGGCTCTGGGCAAAGAGCACGCGATGGATGTAGTGCCCACATTCATGGGAGCGCACGCGACGCCTCCGGAATATGAGGGAAAAGAAGATGAGTACATCGAAATGATGTGCGAAGAGCTCATGCCTCAGGTCAGAGACAAAGGGCTGGCGGAGTTCTGCGACATTTTCTGTGAGGATTCGGTATTCAACGCGGAGCAGAGCAGAAAGTACCTGATGAAGGCGAAGGAAATGGGCTTTGCGCTGAAGATCCACGCTGACGAGATCGAAGCCATCGGCGGATCGCAGCTGGCAGGCGAGCTCGGCGCGGCTTCCGCGGAGCACCTGATCGCCATCGAGGAGGACGGAATGGATTCCATGGCTGCGGGCGGCACGACCGCGATGCTGCTTCCCGCCACATCCTTCTACCTGGACAAGACATACGCGCCGGCGAAGAGGATGATCGAGAAGGGAATCCCGGTAGCTCTGGCAAGCGATTTCAACCCGGGCTCCTGCCCGTCGCTGAATCTGCAGTTCGTCATCAACCTGGGATGTCTGAAGTACCGCATGACGCCTGAAGAAGTGCTGACCGCGGTGACCATCAACCCGGCCTGCGCCTGCGGACGCGGGGACCTGGTGGGAACGGCTGAACCGGGCAAGCAGGCAGACCTGATAATCTGGGACGCGCCTGATTTTGAGATGGTATGCTACCGGTTCGGATCGAATCTGGCGAAGCATGTGATCAAGAAAGGCGAACTGGTCAAATAGCGAACAGCTTGAATAAAGGAGGAGACAAGATAATCATGAAACTGATAGAACTGCATCTGAATGAATACCTGGATATCCTGCAGTCGGACGCTCCGGCGCCCGGCGGCGGCTCGGTCAGCGCGCTTGCGGGCGCGCAGGGAGCGGCGCTGCTGTCCATGGTCTGCGATCTGACGCTGGCGAAGGAAAAATTCGCGGAAGAGCATGAGCTCTGCGCGGAGATCCGTGAAAAGGCGGGACAGCTTTACGAGAATTTCGCAAAGGCTATCGACGAAGATACCGAAGCGTTCAATCTGGTCGCGGCGGCGTTCAAGATGCCGAAGGACACCGATGAGGAAAAGGCTGCCCGCAGAAAGGCTATCGCAGACGGAACGCTGGAATCCACAAAGGTTCCGTTCCGCGTAATGCAGATGGCCGCGGAAGCTCTTACCCTGGCGGACAGAGTGCTCGGACATTACAACAGGAACTGCGACAGCGACTACGGCGTGGGCGTGCTGAATCTGCTCACCTGCATCCGCGGCGCGTGGCTGAATGTCAAGATCAACCTGCCGGGTGTCAAGGACGAGGAACTTGCCGCGAAATATGAAGCGGAAGGAAGAAAAATGATTGCTGACAGCGAGGAGATCGCGGAGAGAATTTACAAGGAAATTGAGGAGGCTTTATAATGGCAAAGATCATCGAGAGTGTACCTAATATCAGTGAAGGCAGAAACAAGGAAGTCATCGAAGCCTGTGTGGATCAGATCCGTTCCACCCCGGGCTGCACTCTGTTGAA
>CADBRP010000201.1 GCA_902797095.1 uncultured Eubacteriales bacterium
GCCTACCGGCATGCCGCCGCCGATGATCTTTCCGTAGGTGACCAGATCGGGCTCAAGGCCGAGATAGCCGCACGCGCCGGTAAATCCAAGACGGAATCCGGTGATGACCTCGTCGATGATCAGAAGGGCTTCATTCTCATCGCAGAGCTTGCGCAGACCGGCGAGGAATCCCTCCTGCGGAGGCACCACGCCCATGTTGGCCGCGACCGGCTCTACGATCACGCAGGCGACTTCGCCCTTGTTCTGTTCAAACAGAGCCGACACACTGCCGAGATCGTTGTACTGCGCGATCAGAGTATCAGCAGCGGCGCCCTTTGTTACGCCGGAGCTGTCAGGGTTGCCGAAAGTCATGGCGCCGGAGCCTGCCTTTACAAGGAGGGCGTCACTGTGCCCATGATAGCACCCTTCGAATTTGATGATCTTGTCTTTTCCCGTGTAGCCTCTCGCGACACGCAGCGCGCTCATGACCGCTTCCGTACCGCTGTTTGCCATACGGATCTCTTCGATCCAGGGAATATTCTGTGTGATCAGTTCCGCCATCTCCACTTCCAGCTCCGTGCAGGCGCCGAAGCTCAGGCCGTACTGCGCGCGGTCGATCAGCGCCTCCAGCACTTCCGGATCCGCGTGGCCCAGGATCATGGGACCCCAGGAACCTACAAAATCGATATATTCATTGCCGTCCGCGTCATAGATCCGGTTGCCCTTCGCCCGTTCAATGAACAGGGGGGTCGTTCCGACGGATCTGTACGCTCTGACCGGGCTGTTGACACCGCCGGGCATCACCTTCAGCGCTCTGTCAAAAAGCTCCTGTGACTTCTTCGTGATCATCCTATATCTCCTTTCTGGATCGCGTCCGCGACTTCCTTCGCGTAATAGGTAATGATGATGTCCGCGCCGGCTCTTGCCATAGCGACATGACTTTCGCACATAATTCCGTACTCATCGATCAGCCCCGCCTTTCCGGCGTTTCTGATCATGGCGTACTCTCCGCTGACACTGTAGGTCGCCGTCGGAAGGTTTGTTGAGTAGCTGAGGTCCTTGATAACATCCAGATACGCCAGCGCGGGCTTTACCATCAGGATGTCGGCGCCCTCCTCTTCGTCCCATGTCATTTCCTTCATGGCCTCGCGCCCGTTGTGGAAATCCATCTGATAGGATCTTCTGTCGCCGAAGGCCGGAGTGGAATCCGCGGCGTCACGGAACGGACCGTAATATTTGGAAGCGAACTTGGCAGCGTAGGACATGATCGGCGTGTTCTTGAATCCGGCTTCATCCAGCGCGTGCCGGATGGCTCCGACCCTTCCGTCCATCATATCAGAAGGCGCCACCATATCAGCGCCTGCAGCGACCTGTGTCGTCGCGACATCGCACAGATGAGCCACCGTCTCGTCATTGTCCACATCGTGCCCGTGCAGGATGCCGCAGTGACCATGAGAAGTATATTCGCACATGCAGATATCTGTAACGACATAGATGTCATCCCCGTACGCAGACTTGATTTTCCTGGTCGCCTCCTGCACGATCCCGTGTTCATCATAGGCCTGGGATCCGACCTCATCCTTGACCTTCGGGATGCCGAAGAGAAGGACCTTGTTCACGCCGTGCTCCAGGCACTCGTCGATGACCTCGCAGGCCCTGTCCGGGCTCCAGCGGAACTGTCCGTCCATGCTGCCGATAGGCGCTTTGATATTTTCACCCTCTTCAAAGAAGATCGGGTAGATCAGACTGTCCTTTGACATCCGGGTCTCTCTGACCATACTTCTCGCAAGCGGATTGTGCCGAAGCCGCCGCGACCGGTTTTTTAATTCCATATCGTTCCTCCTGTATCCGAATTATATCTCTGCCGCTTTTTTCAGCATGCTTTCGATCGTCGCCTCCTGCGGTACCACGGTTTCAAACCCCGCTGCCGCCGCCGCGCCGGCAGTCTGCTGTCCGATGCACAGCGCCCGCATGCCTGAAAAATCCTCACGGTTCTGTGACTGCAGAAATCCCGTCACACAGCTTCTGCTGGTGAATGTCACGAAATCAAAATCATCCAGATCCCGGAGCGCCTCC
>CADBRP010000202.1 GCA_902797095.1 uncultured Eubacteriales bacterium
GACCACGATCGGCAGCGTCCAGCCGTTCGTCAGGATGGACTGGATCAGCAGCTGCAGGTTGTCCTCCGCGACCTTGTTGGGGTTATAGTCGTTGGCCCGAAGCTTTTCCCGCTCCACCCATTGGAGGGATCCGAGCGGGGCGAACAGGTTCATCTCGCTCATCCGGCCTCACCCCGCTTGATACCCTCGTTGTAATCCTGGTAGATCTCCTGCCAGAGGATCCGGAGGACGCGCATCTTCGGGTCGCCGTAAAGGATGCCCTCGTACATCGTTTTGTAGTGCTTCTGGGAGGCGATGCCGTAGGACTTGATGAAAAGGCTCCGCCAGGAGTCCAGGCGGGCCAGGGTGTCCCTGGCGATGGTGTAGCGGTCCGTATGCAAAAAGAGCAGGTCCTTGCAAAGGGCTTTATAGTCTTTTGTGTCCTGCTCTTCTTCCAGTTCTTTCCGCTTCCGGGTGGAGCGCCGGAACATTTCGCTGTCCCAGTAGAGAAGCACCAGGTATGCGTTTGGCTCCCGGCGTTCGATACGCTGCCAGAGCTCGTTGTCCGTTTCCGCCACCCACCTGAGGCCCTGCGTCGTGCAGTCGCCGAAGAAAGCACAGAGACGCAGCTGCCTTTTGCTGACCCCGGCTTCGTACAGGTGCATGTAGATCTCCGGGAATTCCAGGCCACGTTCCTTGATGTACAGCCACACGTCCGTGTCGCTCCAGTCATAGATCGGGTAGAATTTGCCGGTCGGCTTATCGAAGGCGGCCCGGGCGATGCACTGGTAGCGGGTCAGGCTTTCCACGCTGCGCAGGCCGATCATCTGGATGCCGTCGCCGAATACCTTGGTGCAGAAGGTCTGGTAGTTCATCTGGCCGGGGTATTTCAGCAGCGGATGGCTCATGATCGCATACGGGGGAGGATCCCGCATCCACCGGTCCGCGGCTGCCGGCTCCCAGGTGATCCAGCTTTCCGAGGAGGACAGGTGGTCGATCACGCACACCTGCTTGAACGGCAGGCAGAACCACAGGAACGGAACGCCGATGCTCTCGAACTTCCGCTTCCACCTTTCCGCCGCCTCCACCATGGACGGATACAGCCCTTCCTCGTCGATAAAGATGATCTTCAGCTGTCTGCCGTCGATCTGTCCTTCACGGATCAGGTCGTAAGTCAGGGAGGACAGGCAGAGGCTGTCCTTTCCGGAAGAAAAGGAAAGGTATACTTTGCAGCCGGTGTCGAACAGGTTTTTGATCCTGTTCTTCGCCGCGTCCAGCACGTTCATCGTGGAGCGCATTTTCTTGACCGGCATGTCACACGCCCCCGATCTCGATGCGCTCCCCGCACTTGGGGCAAATGACGTATCGTGCGGAGACCGTCTGAGCGGCGTTCTGCGGCGTTTCCCCCTCCGGGGCTGCGGCAGATAGGGGAGCGCTCTGCAGCCCGTCTGAGCCCTGTTGCAACGCGCCGTTTTGGGGTTCCTGATGATATCGGCCCATATCCTCCGGCTGGTAGCTGCCGTAGCGGTCTACCATGGCGTTCACTTCCCTTACGGAAGCGTTGAGGGTTTCCAGCAGGTCCGCGTCCCATCCGGGCACGTCGACGTCCCCGCCCAGGCTTTTGATGATCTCATCGAAAACCTCGGTGTCGGTCATGCCGAGTTCATACACCCGGTTGTCGGCCAGCATCAGCTTTTTCTTCTGCGTTTCCGTCAGATCAGACACCACGTAGCAGTCGGCTTTTTCCTCGCCCATGGAAACGAGGGCGTCATACAAGCCGTTGCCGGCCAGGATCACGCCGTCTTCGTCGATCACCAGCGGGCGGATCTGTCCGAACATCTTCACGCTGCGCACGTACTCGCTGATCTGCTTCGGGCTGTGCCGGCGGATATTCTTTTCCGTCTTCCGGAGCTCGGACAGCTTTTTCTGTACCACCTTCATGCGCTCACCGCCTTCCGCTTTTCATAAGCGTTCCAGCAGAGAGCGAACAGGATCGCGCCGCAGACAAACCAGATGCGCACCGAAGACATCAGCGTCCACATGCCCATCACGCCCAGGGGGATCAGCACCGACCAGAGGCCGATCAGCCCCAGGTTGACCAGCAGGCCGATCTTTTTTCCAAAGGCGATGTAGATACTGTACATGGAACTGGACAGGGTCGACGCGCCGATGATGGTGATCAGCACCGCTTTGACGATGCTCAGCGCCGGCGTGAACTGCGTCCAGGCCAGCAGGAAGATGATGGCCATGTATATTCCGAAGAAGATCCCGCCCAGGGTGAAGGCGCCTTTCACATCCACCTTTGCCGTGCCGTCCTCGTTCTTTTCGTTATAGTTGAGGATCTCGAAGAAGTACGGGTAGGTGAACGGACCGGGCAGC